>WTID01000017.1:2282-39806 GCA_011522855.1 Flavobacteriales bacterium | reverse complement strand
GGCCTATCTTCGCGCCCCCTGCGGGCGTGGTGGAATTGGTAGACACGCCAGATTTAGGATCTGGTGCCGCAAGGCGTGGGGGTTCGAGTCCCTTCGCCCGCACACTGTACCGCACACGAGCACAACGACATGGAAATCACCAAGGAGAACATCGACGCGCTGAACGGCGTTCTGACCGTCAAGGTCCACCCGGAGGATTACAAGGACAAGGTGGACGGCATCCTCGAGGAGTACCGCAAGCAGGTCAAGATGCCCGGTTTCCGCGCGGGCAAGGTGCCGATCCAATTGGTCCGCAAGCAATACGGAAAGGCCGTCCTCGCCGACGAGCTGAACAAGTTGCTCGGCGAGAAGATGGACGGCTACATCCGCGAGGAGAAACTGCGCATCCTGGGCCAGCCCATCCCCGCCAAGGAGAACGATTCCGAGGGCAATTGGGACAAGCCGGATGTCTTCACGTTCCGGTATGACATCGGCCTCAGCCCGCAGGTGGACATCAAATTCGGCTGGTTCACCAAGTTCGTCCACCACAAGGTGCGCATTGACGAGGCCCTGATCGATGAACAGATCGGCGACCTCCGCCGCCGTTATGGCAAAATGTCCGATCGGACTGAAATCGGCGAGGATTGCCTCGTGGTCGGCGAATTCGTCGAGATGGAGGGAGACGAGGTCAAGCCCGGTGGCGTGATGCACGAAGGCACGATCAGCATGGACTCGGTGAAGGACGCCAACACCACCAAGGCTCTCATGGGGCTGAGCCAGGAGGCGCAGGTGGTGGTCCAGCCGGGAGACGTCAGCCGCGATGCGGAGGACCTCGCCCGCATGCTCGGAATCGACGCCAAGGCGGCCGCGGAATTCAAGAGCCCGCTCCGCTTCACCGTCAAGGAGGTCCGGCACATCGAGCCGGCCGAGCTCGGCGAGGAGCTGTACGACAAGCTGTTCGGTGAGGACGTCGTGACCGACGAGTCCGGCTTCCGCGCCAAGGTCGAGGAGGACCTCCAGCGCATCTTCGACCGCGACGGTGACCGCGTGTTCCGCCGGAAGTTCGTCGAAGAAGTCGTGGACAAGCTCAACCCGTCCCTGCCAGAGGAGTTCTTGAAGCGGTGGATCCAGATCGCCAATGAAAAGCCGATCACGGCCGAGGAGATCGAAGCGGAGTTCGAGGAGTACGCCAAGGGCATCAAGTGGCAGATCATCCAGAACCACATCATCGACGAGCACGACATCGACGTGTCCGGCGAGGAGATCCAGGCCGAAGCGGGCAATGCCATCAAGGCCCAGTACGCCCAATACGGCATTCCACTGGAGGCCGAACAGCTCGACCCCATGGTCGCCCAGATGCTGACCGAGCAGAAGGAGGTGCGCCGCATCGCGGAGATGATCTACGAGCGCAAGGCCATCGACAAGCTCCGGGAACTCGCCAAAATCAAGGAGAAGGAGGTTTCCCACGAGGAGTGGATGGAAATCGTCCGTTCGCTCTGAACTTTCCCTTCGGCCCTATCCCGGGTCGGACCTAACTTCCCCTTCTCATGATGAGCACCCGCAAGGAATTCCTGAAGTACGCCGTCAAGGACCGCGGCTTCACCAGCCACCACGTAGAGGACTACATCTCCGCCGTCCACGGCCCGGAGAACATGACCCGGACCGTCATCGAGGAGCGGCAGATGCCCTTCCGAGAGGTGGATGTCTTCTCCCGCCTGATGGCCGACCGCATCATCTTCCTCGGCACCGGGGTCGATGACTACATCGCCAACATCATCCAGGCCCAGATGCTCTTCCTCGAGTCCACCGACCCGACGAAGGACATCCAGATTTACATCAATTCCCCGGGCGGCAGCGTCTACGCCGGACTCGGCATCTACGACACGATGCAATACATCCGCCCCGACGTGGCGACCATCTGCACGGGCATGGCGGCCTCCATGGGCGCCGTGTTGCTCTGCGCCGGGGCTGCCGGCAAGCGGACGGGACTGAAGCACAGCCGGACCATGATCCACCAGCCGCTCGGCGGGGCCCGTGGCCAGGCCAGCGACATCGAGATCACCGCCCGGGAAATCATGAAGCTCAAGGAGGAGCTGTACAAGATCATCGCCCACCACAGTGGCCAGGATTACCAGAAGGTGTGGGAGGACAGCGACCGCGACTACTGGATGATTGCCGAGGAAGCCAAGGCCTACGGCATGATCGACGAGGTCCTCGAGCGCAAGACTGACTGATTCCATCATGGCGGACCGCGAGATCAACTGCTCGTTCTGCGGGCGCAAGAAGTCGGAAGTCGACATCCTCATCGCGGGGGTGACGGGCCACATCTGCGACCACTGCATCGAACAGGCGGACGCCATTGTCAAGGAGGAGCGCCACCAGGGCGAGGAAGCCGGTTTCGATCCCGGGGTCCAGCTCGAGCGCCCCGCCGACATCAAGCGGTTCCTCGACGAATACGTCATCGGCCAGGAATTCGCCAAACGCACCCTGAGCGTTGCGGTCTACAACCACTACAAGCGTCTGGCCCATCCAGCGGCCGAAGGCGAGGTGGAAATTGAGAAGTCCAACATCGTCCTCGTGGGCGAGACCGGCACCGGAAAGACGCTTCTCGCCCGGAGCATTGCCCGATTGCTGAAGGTGCCGTTCTGCATCGCGGACGCCACCATCCTCACCGAGGCCGGCTATGTCGGGGAAGATGTGGAGAGTGTGCTGTCGCGCCTGCTGCAGTCCGCCGATTACGACGTGGCCAAGGCCCAGCGGGGCATTGTCTTCATCGACGAGATTGACAAGATTGCCCGCAAGAGCGACAACCCCTCCATCACCCGCGACGTCAGTGGTGAGGGCGTCCAGCAGGCCCTGCTCAAGCTCCTCGAGGGCGCGGAGGTCAACGTCCCGCCGCAGGGAGGCCGCAAGCACCCCGAACAGAAGCTCATCACGCTCGACACGCGCAACATCCTCTTCGTCTGCGGAGGGGCCTTCAGCGGCATCGAGCAGCACATCGAACGCCGCATCGCCACCTCGAGCATCGGCTTCAACACCGGTGCGGAAGACCGTCCCGAGACGCTGCTGTCCGCCATCGCCCCCGCCGACCTGCGGAGCTTCGGTCTGATCCCCGAACTCATTGGGCGCTTCCCCGTCCTGACCCACCTCGACCCGCTCGACCCGCATGCGCTCCGCCGCATCCTGACCGAGCCGAAGAACGCCCTCGTCAAACAGTACGAGCGCCTCTTCGAACTGGACGGCATCGCCTTGAAATTCGACGCGGACGCCCTCGATTTCATCGTCGAGAAGGCCGTGGACTTCAAGCTCGGGGCCCGCGGTCTGCGCAGCATCTGCGAGGCTGTGCTCAGCGACGCCATGTTCGAGCTGCCCGGGAAGGAAGGCGTGGAAGAACTGCGGGTGACCGCGGAATACGCGCGCCAGCGGTTCGACGAGAGCGACAAGGGACAACTGAAGGTCGCCTCCTGACCCCATGGCCGGGGCCAAAGGCAGAGGGAAATCCGCGAAGGGGGTGAAGGAGACCCCCCTGATGGCCCAGTACAACAAGGTCAAGGCCCAGCATCCGGATGCCTTGCTGCTCTTTCGTGTGGGCGATTTCTACGAAACGTTCGGACAGGATGCCGTGACCGCGGCCAAGGTGCTCAACATCGTGCTGACCGCCCGGAAAAACGGCGCCGCCTCCGAGGTTGAACTCGCCGGATTCCCGCACCACGCCCTCGAGAACTACCTGCCCAAGCTCGTCCGGGCCGGCCACCGTGTGGCGGTTTGTGACCAGCTCGAGGACCCCAAGACCGCCAAGACCATCGTCAAGCGCGGGGTCACCGAAATGGTCACGCCCGGTGTGGCCCTCAACGACCAGGTCCTCGACGCGAGGGAAAACAACTGGCTCGCCGCCGTCCACGTTGTGCTCGAGGGCCGTGGACCATCCAAGCGGGAACGCGCTGGAGTCGCCTTCCTCGACGTCTCGACGGGAGAGTTCCTGGCCGCGGAGGGCGCTCCCTCCGACATCGCTCCACTCCTGCGGACCTTCCGCCCCAAGGAAACCCTTCACCTGCGTCACGGCGAACCTGAGTCCCTCGAGCTGACGGGTTACCGCTTCCCGCTCGATGACTGGGTGTGGCAGTCCGACTTCGCCCGCGAGACGCTGGAGCGCCACTTCGGCACGAAAGGCCTCAAGGGATTCGGCCTGGACGGTCAGCCGCTCGCCATCATTGCGGCCGGAGCTGCATTGCACTACGTCGGCACCACGAAGCACGACCGCCTCGGGCACATCGCCTCGCTCGGCCGCGTGGAATGGGGCAGCAACGTGGCCATGGACGGGTTCACCATCCGCAACCTTGAACTGCTCGCCCCAACCCACCCGGAAGGCGTGGCACTCGTCGACATCCTCGACCGCTCCGCCACCCCGATGGGGGCCCGGATGCTCCGCCGGTGGATCGCCCAGCCCCTGTGTGACGCCGAGCGCGTGACCCGCCGGCATGAGGCGGTGGCCGCCTTCCTCGAGCAGCCGGACATGCGGGCCGACCTCATCGCCGAGCTCAACCGCATCGGGGACCTCGAACGGCTGCTGGCCAAGACCGCCGCCGTGCGCATCTCTCCGGCCGAACTCGACCGCCTGCGCCGCGCCCTGACCGCCGTGGAGGCCCTGCGCCTCATGGTCGACAGCTCGGACGACCCGGTGATCGGCCGCTGGGCCGGGCGGCTCGACCCTGCGGATGCGGCCCTCGCCCAACTGCGGACCGAGCTGACCGAGAATCCACCGGGCGTGCTGGGCAAGGGAGCCACCATCGCCTCCGGGGTGGTCCAGGAACTCGATGAGCTGCGCGACCTCCGGGACAACGGCAAGGCCAAACTCGAGGGCATCCGCCAACGCGAAGCCGAAGCCACGGGCATCACCTCCCTGAAGATTGCCTTCAACAATGTCTTCGGGTATTACCTCGAAGTCCGCCACGCCCACAAGGACAAGGTGCCCGAGGACTGGATCCGCAAGCAGACGCTGACGCAAGCCGAGCGCTACATCACTCCGGAGCTCAAGGAACTCGAGCAGCGCATCCTCGGCGCGGAGGAGCGGCTCGACGTGGTCGAGCGGGAAGCCTACACGGCCCTTGTCACGGCCCTGCACCCGCACCTGCCCCTGCTGCAGTCCACGGCCCGCGCCGTAGCCGGCCTTGACCTCCTGCTCGGCTTCGCCGAAGTCGCCGAGGACCACGGCTACACCCGGCCCGTCCTCGTGGAGGGCCACGAACTCGAAATCGTCGGCGGTCGCCATCCGGTCATCGAGCGGTGTCTGCCCGACGGGGAATCCTATGTGGCCAACGACGTCGCGCTCGATCGGGACCACCAGCAGATCCTCATGATCACCGGCCCCAACATGTCCGGAAAAAGTGCCCTGCTCCGGCAGACGGCGCTCATCGCCCTCATGGCGCAGATGGGCAGCTATGTGCCGGCCCGCTCGGTGCGGATGGGGCTCGTCGACAAGGTCTTCACCCGCGTGGGCGCCTCGGATAACCTCAGTGCCGGCGAATCGACGTTCATGGTGGAGATGAACGAAACCGCGTCCATCCTGCACAACCTGTCGGACCGCTCGCTCGTCCTGCTCGATGAAATCGGCCGGGGCACGAGCACGTACGACGGCATCAGCATCGCGTGGGCCATCGCCGAGTTCCTGCACGAGCACCCGAAGTGCCGCGCCAAGACGCTGTTCGCCACCCATTACCACGAACTCAACCGCATGGCGGACCGATTCTCCCGGATCCACAACGCCAACGTGAGCGTGCGCCAGCAGGACGGCAAGGTCCTGTTCCTGCGCAAGCTGGTCCCCGGCGGAAGCGAGCACAGCTTCGGCATCCACGTTGCCAAACTCGCGGGCATGCCGGGCTCCCTCGTCCGCCGCGCCGAGGAAGTGTTGGAAGGGCTGGAATCAGAGGGCGGCGGCCGCGGCCGGGCCTCGGGCGGTGGATCTCCGAAGGAGACGTCCACTCAAGAGGAGGGCCTGCAGATGAGCTTCTTCCAGCTCGACGATCCCGTCCTCCAGGACATCAAGGAAGACCTGCTCGATCTCGACATCGACCAGCTGACGCCCGTGGAGGCGCTGCTGAAACTGCATGAGATCCGGAAACGGGTCGGGGGCTGAGCCTCAGTCGTAGGCGGCCAGCAGGAGATTCAGGTCCTTGGAGGGCCATCCGAACGCCTCGGCGAGGTCCCGGTTGACGACGTTGCCGCGGTACAGGTACAGGCCGCTGCGGATCATCGGACTGTGTTCCAGGCCCGAACTGATGCCGCCATGCTCGCCCACCTTCTGCAGGAGGGGGCCCAGCAGGTTCGACAAGGCCATGCTGGCCGTCCTCGGCACACGGCTGGGAATGTTGGCCACGCCGTAGTGGGTGACCCCGAATTCGGAGAAGACCGGGTCCTGGTGGTTGGTCAGGCGGGAAGTCTCGAAGCATCCGCCGCTGTCGATGCTGACGTCGACGATGACCGCCCCCTCGCGCATGCCCTGGACCATTGCCTCGGTGACAATCATGGGGGTCCGGCCCTGGTGGGGACGGACGGCGCCGATGGCGACGTTGGCCGAGGCCAGCGAATCCGCGAGGACCTTGGGGTGCAAAGTGCTGGTCCAGAGCCGGCCGCCGATTTCCCCGCGCAGGCGGCGGAGGCGGTACGGACTGCTGTCGAAGACCCGGACCGAGGCCCCGAGGCCGATGGCGGCGCGGGTGGCAAATTCGCCCACCGTACCCGCTCCGATGATGACCACCTCGGACGGTGCCACGCCGGTCATCGCTCCCAGCATGCTGCCGTCGCCATAGGTCGGATGCGACAGGTATTCCGCGGCGATGAGGATGCTGGTCGTGCCGGCGATTTCACCCATGGCCCGAACCAGTGGAAAGATGCCGGTCCGGTCCTGCATGAAGTCCCAGGCGACGGCCGTGATCTTGCGGTCCATCATCTTCTCGATGGTCCGCTCGGGGTGCGTGGCGAGCTGGAGGCCGCTGAAGATGGTCTGCCGGTCCCGCATGAACTCCAGCTCGGATTCCTGCGGGGGAGCCACCTTCAGGATGAGGTCGTTGTCGTAGACGGTGGCGGCGTCCGGAGCGATGCGCGCCCCTGCCTCGCTGTAGTCGGCGTCCGAAAACTGGGCATGGACCCCGGCTCCGGTCTCGACCACCACCTCGTGGCCGTGGGCGACGAGCAGCCCGACCGCGTCGGGATCGAGGGCCACGCGTCGTTCCTGCAGGGCCATCTCCTTGGGGATGCCGATGCGCAGGCTCTGCTCATGCGTGCGGAGGGCGAGCTGCTCCTCTTGGGGAGACAGCGCAGCCTGGAAGGCCAGGCGGCGGATGCGTTCCTTGGTTTCCACGGTTGAAGTCGGTTCGGGTCAATCGGGAATTTAAGCGGATTCCCGTTGCCACAACGTGGCCACCCGCATTCCGTCGGGCAAACACTCCATGCGGAGGAGCCGGGCATGGTCCGGGAAATGGTCCGCCGCACGCTCAGGCCACTCCACAAAGGTCAGGGCCTCTGCATCGTGCATCAGCTCATCCCACCCGAGGTCGACCAGTTCGTCCTCATGGCGGATGCGGTACAGGTCGAGGTGCCGGATGAGCCTGCGCCCGGATCCTCCGCCGGACACCGGGTAGCTCTGGCACAAGGCAAACGTGGGGCTCGAGGCGGCATCCTCCGCACCGTGATGACGGGCCACAGCGGAGACCAGCGTCGTCTTGCCGGTGCCCATCGGGGCCTGAAGGGCAATGACCTCGCCCCAATCCAGGCGCTCGGCCAGTTGCCCGGCCACCTCATCCAGCCCGTTCAGGCCGAAGGGGCGGGAATCCCAGATGCGGTGAAGCTGCCCGGTGCTCATCGCGGAACGAGGTGGACGAGGGGAACGAGCATCTCCTCCATGGAAATGCCCCCGTGCTGGAACGTGCCGTCGAGGTAGCGGACGAACCGGTTCAGGTTGTTCGGGTAGACCATGAAGTCTCGCTCCATGGCGAAGATGTACCGGCTCGAGAGGTGCGCCTTGGGCAGACCGAAGGCTTCGGGATCGGACACCGCGAAGACATCGTCGTCGTGGCGAAGGTTTCGGCCGGTCTTGTACCGAGGATTGTCCGTCACGTCCTTCTCCCCCTGGACCTTGACCGGGTCGGTCACCTGGACGGTACCGTGGTCGGTGGTCAGGACCAGCTCGAACCCGGCATCGGCGGCCAGACGGAGGAGTTCCCGTAGGGGGCTGTGCTCGAACCAGCTCACCGTGAGGGACCGGTAGGCCGCTTCGTCCTCGGCGAGTTCCTTGATGATCTCGCTCTCCGTTCGGGCATGGCTCAGCATGTCCACGAAGTTGAAGACCACAGCGGTGAAGTCGCGGTCGCGGATCTGGTGGAAATCCTCGACCAGCTTCCGGCCGGCCGCGACGTCGGTGATCTTGTGGTAGCCCCATTGGCCGGTGAATCCCCACCGGTCCAGCTGCGCTCCGAGCAACTCGGCCTCGTGGGCGTTCTTGGAGCCCTTGGCCTGTTCGTCCTTCCACCACTGGGGGTGGACCTGCGCGATGCGGGCCGGCGTCATGCCGGCGAACAGGGCATTGCGCGCGTATTGGGTGGCGGTGGGCAGGAAGCTCCAGTGCATCCGCTCGGATTGAACCTGCCAGTCCTCCGTGAGCATCGGGCCGAGGGCCCGCCACTGGTCGTACCGGAAGTTGTCGATGACCACCATCAGGGTCTTCTTCCCCTCGTCGAGCAGGGGCCGCACGGATTCCGCCATGACCTTGGGGGCCAGCAAGGGGTCCTCGTGCCCGTCGCACCGGTCGAGGTCGGCCAGCCAATCCCCGTATCGGTCCGTCACGAATCGGGCGAACTGGCGGCCCGCATCCTGCTTCTGCATGCGCAGCACCTCGGACATACCGGTGTCCCCGGAGGCCGTCAATTCAAGGTCCCAGTGGACGAGTCGCTTGTGGATGTCCTCCCAATCCTCCCGCCCTAGGCGGTCCATGAGCCGCATGCCCAACTCGCGGAATTCGCGCTGGTAATCGCTCATCGCCTTCTCCCCGACCAGGCGCTTCTCGTCGAGGATCTTCTTCAGCGAGAGCAGGATCTGGTTCGGGTTGAGCGGCTTGATCAGATAGTCCGCCATCTTGGACCCGATGGCCTCCTCCATGATGTGCTCCTCCTCGCTCTTGGTGATCATCACACAAGGCAGGTGAGGGCGCTTGGCCTTGATTCTTTGAAGGGTCTCGAGGCCGGTCAGGCCCGGCATGTTCTCGTCGAGGAAGACGACATCCACGAGGCGGTCCTCTTCGAGCGCCTCGATGAGCGACGCCCCGTCCGTGAATCCGGTCACATCGTATCCCTTGCCCTGCAGGAACAGGATGTGGGGCTTGAGCAGGTCGATCTCGTCGTCGGCCCAGAGGATGTGGGGGGTGCGCGTCATGCTTCCTTCAATGGCGTTTGGTCGCAATTATTTTGTCGACCGTCCGTCCCTGCAAAGAAACGTGCCAAATTTCGGCCCATGGCCGCCCGCCCCAAGCTGCTCAACGACCCCGTCTACGGCTTCATCCAGGTCCGTCACGCCGACTTCACCGCCATCTTCGACCACCCGTGGGTCCAGCGCTTGCGCCGCATCAGCCAGCTGGGCTTGAGCCACCTCGTCTACCCGGGGGCGGTCCACAACCGGTTCCACCACGCCCTCGGGGCCATGTTCCTGATGCAGGAGGCCCTCGATTCCCTGCGGGAAAAAGGCATCGTCATCACCGAAGACGAATTCCGTGGGGCCTGCTTGGCCATCCTCCTGCACGACGTGGGCCACGGCCCATTCAGCCATGCCCTCGAGCACTCGCTCGTCCGGGGCGTTCACCACGAGGAGGTGAGCACGCTCATCATGACGCGCCTCAACGAGGAGATGAACGGCATGCTCGACACGGCGATTGAAATCTTCAACGACCACCACCCCAAGGGCTTCCTGCACGACCTCGTCTCGAGCCAGCTCGACATGGACCGGATGGACTACCTCCGCCGGGACAGCTTCTTCACCGGGGTCAGCGAGGGCATGATCAGCTCCGAGCGCATCATCCGCATGCTCAACGTTCACGACGGGCGGCTCGTCGTTGAGGAAAAAGGCATCTATTCCATTGAGAAGTTCATCATCTCCCGGCGCCTGATGTACTGGCAGGTCTACCTGCACAAAACGGTGCTGGCCGCGGAATGGATGATGATGGGCATCCTCGACCGGGCGCGGACCCTGGCCCTCCGTGGAGAGGATGTGTGGACCACCCCGTCCCTCCGGCCGTTCCTCTACGACGACCTCGACCGGGCCCGGTTCATGGCCGATCCCGAGGTGCTCGCCGCGTTCTGTGCCCTGGATGACAACGACGTGATGTGCTGCATCAAGGCCTGGCAGGACCACCCGGACACGGTGCTGTCCGAACTCTGCCGCCGGCTGACACAGCGGAGGCTGTTCAAGATCGAATTGAGGGACGCCCCGTTCGACCAGGGCGACATCGCCGAGCGCATCGACGCCGCTGGCCGCCACTTCGGACTGGACACGGACGACGCGGCCTGCTTCGTGCTGCACGACCGCATCGACAACCGGGCCTACAGCACGGCATCCCACGGGATTCAGATGTTGTACAAGGACGGCTCGGTCCGCGACGTGGCGTCGGCGTCGGACCACCTCAACCTCAGTGCCCTGAGCGTCCCGGTGGAGCGGCACTTCCTCGCGTATCCCAAGGAATTGCCGCCCCGACCGGGCGCCGGGATCACAGGGTAATCTCCTCGCCTTCGGCGTTGTACACGTGGTGTTCGAGCAGCTCCATGGAGGAGTTGCCATCCACCACGATCTTCATGCCGAAGGCCTTCTTCCAGCGCTTCAGCTGGTTGTCCCAGAAGCCCCGCTTGATGTAGGCTTCCACCATCGGGTGAAGGAGCAACGTGACCTGACCGAGTCCGCGGTCGGCGGCGGCCTGCAGGGCCCCCTCGATGCGGTCGGTGACCAGGATGCTCGCCTCGACCTTGCCGGTGCCGTTGCAGGACGGACACTGCTCGGCCGTCTTGATGTCGGTCACCTCTCGGACCCGCTGGCGGGTAATCTCCACCACACCGAACCGGCTCGGAGCAAGCACATTGTGCTTGGCCTTGTCCGGCTTCATGGCCTTGCGGAGTGCCTCCGTCAATTTGCGGCGGTTCTCCACCTGCCCCATGTCGATGAAGTCGACGGCGATGATGCCCCCCATGTCCCGCAGACGCAGGAGCCGGGCGATTTCCTCGGCGCACTCCAAGTTGGTGGCGGTGGCGTTCTCCTCCTGGGAGGTCGCGCCGGCCTTCCGTCCACCGGAGTTCACGTCGATCACGTGCATGGCCTCGGTGTGCTCGACGATGAGATAGGCTCCACTCCGGAGGTTGACCTGGCGGCCGAAGCTCGCCTTGATCATCCGGTGCACGCCGCGGTCGTCGAAGACATCTTTGGCCTTGGACAGCTTGACGATGTCCACCTTGTCCGGCGCGTTGGCCGCGAGGTATTCCTTGACCTCCTCGGCCACCTCCGGGTCGTTGACCAGAATCTGGGAGAAGTTGGGGTTGAGCAGGTCCCGAAGCAGGGAGCTCGTCTTGTTGATCTCGCCGAGGACCCGCTGGCGGTACTTGGCCCCCCGCAGGTTCTTGTGGAGTTCCTTCCAGCGGTTGGAGAGATCCTCGAGGTCGGCATGCAGGTCGGCAGCGCCCTTCTCCTGCGCCACCGTTCTCACGATGATGCCGCAGTTCTCGGGGCGAATGCTCTCCAGCAGGACGCGGAGGCGCTTGCGCTCACTTTCCTTGCTGATGCGCTGGCTGATGCTGATTTTCTTGGAGAAGGGAACGAGCACGAGGTAGCGGCCCGCGAGGGTCACCTCCGCGGTGAGGCGAGGCCCCTTGGTGGAGATGGCCTCCTTGGCCACCTGGACGAGGACGGTCTGGCTAGCAGACACCACGTCCTTCATGTTTCCCTTCTTGTCGATGTCCGATTCGAGCTTGAAGTTGCCGAGGTCGGACGTGGCCTGCGATCCTTTGACGGACCGCTGGGTATACTTTTTGAAGCTGCGGTATTGAGGCCCGAGATCGAGGTAGTGGAGAAAGGCATCCTTGGGATGACCGATGTCCACAAATCCTGCGTTCAGGCTGGGCAGCACCTTCTTGACCCGGCCGAGGTAGATGTCCCCGACCGCATATTCCTGGTTGCCATTGTCTTCATGGAGTTCGACCAGATGGCCGTCTTCCAGCATGGCAATGCGCAACCCGGACTTGGTCTTGTTGATGACCAGTTCGATGTTCACGCGTCACGTAAAGTGGGCGTGTGCCACGGGCACGAGCCCGACCGGCACCCGCCGGTGGACGTCACTTCTTCTTCTTGTGACGGTTCTTACGGAGACGCTTCTTCTTCTTGTGCACGGCCATCTTATGGCGCTTGCGCTTCTTTCCACTGGGCATGGTCAGATGATTTTATGTGTTCTGCAGCAGGAGATCGATGCGTTGGCGCACCGCCTGCTCAATGATGGTATCCGGGGAAAGGGGGAGAAAGCGTTGGTAGCCGGCGAGCGCCAAGCCCGGATTGCCGAGGCGCTCGTGGCATTGTGCTTGGAAGAACCAAGCGTTGTGGGCAGTGCTGTCCACCAGCACGGCCCGTTCAAAATGGATCAGGGCCTCGGCGGGGTTCCCTCCATCCAACTCGAGCATGCCGAGTTGAACCAGGGGCTCCGCGCGCTCTGGCGCGAGATCGATGGCCTGGACGAAGCGCTCCTTCGCCTTGTCCAATTGGCCGGATTGGATGCTGAAGCGCCCGAGCTCGATGACCGCGTCCACATTGGGCGGCTCGGCCTCGGCGAGGGCCTTCAACTCGAGGATGCCCGCCATGGGATTGGCGCCCCGGACCTTTTCGACGGCGGCGGCCACGGGATCCATCGGGGAGGCCTCCTCGAGTGAGGTGGGGATCTCCTCAGTGGCGAGGCCGGCCGGCTGCCGGGGGATGACCTGCCACACCAATGCGGCCAGCACGACGCACAGCCCTCCGATGACGAAGGGCAGAATCGAGCGGCGTTCAGGTGCGGTGGACATGCGGCGGAATCAGTTGGCGGACACCTTGGCCTTCACATTCTCCATGAAGCTCTTGGCGGGCTTGAAGGAGGGAATGTTGTGGGCCGGGATTTCGATGGTCTTGTTCTTCAGGATGTCGCGACCGGTCTTCTTCGCCCGGCGCTTGATCACAAAACTGCCAAAACCGCGGAGGTAGACGTTGTGTCCCTGCTCGAGGGAATCCCGTACGGATTCCATGAAGGCCTCAACCGTGGCCTGCACGTCCTGGCGCTCAATTCCCGTCTTGTCGGAGATGCGGCTCACGAGGTCCGCTTTCGTCATCTTCTTGTCCGTCACTTTGCTGATGCTTTGAAACTCAAAGGGTTGAAATCCTGTTGGATTGGGCCGGCAAAAATAGGGCAAGGCATCCACTCCGCCACGCCTTCGGAAACCATTTGCAAATTGCCCCCATGCCGGCCCTGCATCCTCTCACCCGCCAACTGCTTGAATGGTACGGCCTCCATGCCCGGCCCCTGCCGTGGCGGGAGTCTCCCCACGCCTATGCCACCTGGCTCTCCGAGGTCATCCTGCAGCAGACCAGGGTGGAGACCGGAACCGCCTACTGGCACCGTTTCCTCGAGCAGTATCCGACCGTGAAGGACCTCGCCGAGGCGCCCATCGAATCGGTCATGCGATCCTGGAAGGGGCTGGGCTACTACAGCCGCGCCCGGAATCTGCACGCGGCGGCCAAGGCCGTGATGGAGGAGCGGGATGGAGCGCTGCCCATTCTCGCATCCGAGTGGCGCGCGTTGCCCGGCATCGGGGAGTACACGGCGGCCGCCATCGCCAGCATCTGCCACGGCGAGGTCGTCCCCGTGGTGGATGGCAATGTCCAGCGCGTGCTGTCCCGGCTCTTCGACATCGCCGACCCCGTCGACCGCAAATCCGGCCGTGAGGCCATCCGGATCTGGTCGGAGGCCCTCGTTTCCGAAGCGGACCCTGGCGCGTCCAATCAGGCGTGGATGGAACTGGGGGCGATGGTCTGCAAGCCGCGAAATCCGGCGTGCCCCGACTGCCCATTGCACGAAGCCTGTCTGGCGCGCAAGCGGGACACGTGGGCCAACCGGCCCGTCAAGCAGCCCAAGAAGAAACAGGTCGCCATGACCGTCGACTTCGACGTCGCCGTGCGGCTGGTCGATTCCGGATGGGAATGGTGGGTGGAGCGCCGCCCGGACCGGGGCATCTGGGGCGGGCTCGAGTCCTTCCCCGCCACCCTGACGGAAGGGGCGGGACGCGTCCGGGACCCGGAGTCGGCCTGGGGTCCCGTCGACCACATTCTGACCCACCGCCGGCTCACGGGCTGGTTTCACCTGCATACGGGAGATGCGGCCCTGAACCTCGCCCGACAGCATCCGGGAGGAAGTTGGGTCCCCTTGGAGGATGGAGACCGCGCCTGGCCCCGGATGGTGGACAAGGTCCTGCCCGAGCTCCGGGCCCGGGCTGTGAAGAATTGAGGTCTTTTCACCCTTCCGTAGCCCCTTCCCTTCGGTATTTTGCCATTCATGTCCGGACTGAACAAGGTGATGCTCATCGGCCGCTTGGGACGCGATCCCGAGACCCGGTGGTTCGAAGGCGGGCGGGCCATGAGCACGCTCTCCATCGCGACGTCCGAACGCCACAAGGATGCCGAAGGCCACCTCCGAGAGCGGACCGAATGGCACCGCGTGGTCCTGTGGCGTCAGCTTGCGGAAATCGCCGAACAGCACCTCCACAAGGGCGACCGGGTCTACATCGAGGGCAAACTGCGCACGAGGACGTGGCAGGACGCAGGTGGTACGGAACACCGGACGGTCGAAATCGTGGCCGACCGCATGGACATGCTCGGCGGTTCATCCCGTCAGGAAGCCCCTTCCGAAACGCAGGAAGGACAGGGCCCCCACCCCATCGACGCTTCGGCGCTCCCCCTTTGACATGGCGGAATTGACCCCCGGCCTCATCTGGCTCGCCGCCACCGCGTCCCTCCTGCTGCTCGTGGTCAGCGCCTTCGTTTCCGGAAGTGAAATCGCCTTCTTCTCCCTGGGCCCGGCAGACCGCGCCACCGCCGTGGAGGCCGAGGATGAGCGGTCCAAGGCCGTGCTCGACTTGCTCGAAGGGCCCGGGGACGGACAGGGGCCCCGCCAGCTCCTCGCCACCATCCTCGTGTTGAACAACGCGGTCAACATCCTGATCATCCTGCTTTCCACCGTCCTGATGCAACACTGGTTGCCGGCCCTCCCCCCCTGGCTCAGCGTCCTGCTCCAGGTGTTCGGTGTCACCTTCCTGATTGTCCTGTTCGGAGAGGTGCTCCCGAAGGTCTACGCCAACCGCAACCCCCTGGGCCTCGCGCGCATCATGGCCCGTCCGCTCCGCATGGCCCGGACCATCCTCCGACCTGCCTGGCAACCGATGAACGCCCTGGCCGGCGCCCTCGCATCACGGGTGGACACGGCCCCGCCCGAACTGTCCGTGGAGGATCTGGAGCACGCCGTTCAGGTCACCGATTCCGATGACCGCACGGAAGAGGAGAACCGCATCCTGAGCGGCATCGTCAACTTCGGGTCCAAAGACGTCAAGCAGATCATGACCCCCCGGACGGACGTGACGGCGTTCTCCCACGACCTCGCTTGGCCTGAACTCAAGGCCCAAATGGCCGAGTGCGGATTCAGCCGCGTCCCCATCCACACCGAAGGACTGGACCAGATCAAGGGCATCCTCTACGCCAAGGACCTCCTCCCCCACCGGAACGAGGAGGACATGGATTGGAACTCGCTCCTGCGCCAACCCTTCTTCGTCCCGGAGAATCGGATGATCGACGACTTGCTTCGGGATTTCCAGAGCATGAAGGTCCACCTCGCCATTGTCGTGGACGAGTACGGCGGAACGAGTGGCCTCGTGACCCTCGAGGATGTCATCGAGGAAATCGTCGGCGACATCTCGGATGAATTCGACGACGAGGACATCCTGTACTCGCGGATCAATGAGCACACGGTCGTCTTTCAGGGCAAGACCGCGTTGGTGGATGCCTACCGCATCCTCGGCATCGACGGCTCGGAATTCGAGGCGGCCAAGGGGGAAAGTGACACCCTCGGAGGCTTCATTGTCGAACGGATGGCCCGGCTCCCAAAACCCGGTGAGCGAATTGAATTCCATGGCACGACCCTCGTGGCCGAGGCCGTCGACCGGCGGCGGGTCCTCCAGGTCAAGGTGATTCTGCCCGAGGCAGGTTCGGATGGCTCCTCCGGCGGCGGGCCGACCCGCGCGGGAGGCGGCAGATTGCCGGTGCTCCTTCTCTTGCTGCTGGCCGGAGGCTCCCTCGTCACGGGGTGCGGAGGGGATCCGCCCGTCCCGAGACCCAAGGGATATTTCCGCATTGCCCTGCACGACACCGTCTACCACACCGTCTCCCTCGATTGTCCCTTGGACTTTCCCCTTTCCGGGGAGGCCCGGCTCGAACCCGTGCAGGATTTTGCCCCCGACAGCTGCTGGTTCAACCTGGTCTATCCGGATTATTCAGCCCGCATCCACTGCACCTATGCGGGTGGGGTCCAGCTCGACCCGGTCCTGGAGGATGCCTTCCAGCTGGCCTACGAACACGAAATCAAGGCGGACGCCATCCGCATTGAGCAATCCGACCGCCCCGATGGAGGCACCGCGCTGCGGTGGAACATCGCCGGGGATGCCGCCAGCCCCCTCCAGTTCCTCTGCACCGATGGCCGCGACCGGTTCCTCAGGGGCGCCCTGTATTTCGAGCTCCGACCGAACTCCGACTCCCTCGCTCCTGTCGTGGCGAGATTGGGTCGGGACGTCGAACACCTGCTCAACCACATGACATGGCGGTGACCGTGGTGCTCGATGCGGGGGGAAGCCGTCTGAAATGGGGGGTGTTCCACGGAGGCACGATCGGGCCGGTCCATTCGGCCGCCTGGAACGAGGCAGAAGCGGTCTTCCGCGCCTGGGCTGCCGGGCAGGGGGACGAGATGCGGGCGGGCATGCTCGACCGCCCCGCCACCCCAGCGGCGCTCGAAGCCGGCTTTCCCGACTGGCTGGCTGACGCCCTCGGGAGCAACCCAATCCGCATCGATCCGGCCGCGGGCGCTCCGTTTGCCATCGACTACGCCCAGGGCGAGGCCGGGGCCGACCGACTCGCCGCCGCCGTGGCTTGTCACGACCGCGACCCGGGAGGCAGCTTCGTCATCATCGATGCCGGGACCTGCATCACAGTCGACCTGCTGTCGCCGGGCCGGTGGCGCGGGGGGGCCATCCTGCCGGGACTCGGTCTCCAGTCCGCTTCACTGGCCGATGCCGGGCTGCCCGTCCTCGACAAGGGAAAGGCCGGCTGGTCGTGCAGGCCTGGGGCCGAGGGGGCGCTGGGCCGGTCCACCCGAGAAGCCATCGAGGCGGGGATTCCGTGGGCAACCCGAGAAGCCGTGACCGCCACAGCCCGCGCCCTGATGGAGCTCGACCCCTGCGCCCAACCCATCCTGACGGGCGGCGACGCCGACCATTTTGACGGCATCGGAGGATGGCGGACTTTCGCGGACCCGAACCTCGTCCTGAACGGCACGGCACGCCTCCTGAACGCATTGACCGCATGACCCTCCGCCACGCCTTCCTCGTCCTCTGCCCGGCCCTGTGGCTCGCCATCGGATCCACCGTGGCGTGGGGGCAGACGACCCATTCGCCCTACTCCCGGTTTGCCTTCGGCGACCTCCAATCCGGGGCCTCGGCACCCCAGATGGGCATGGGACAGCTCGGGGCGGCCTGGATGGACCGCCACCATTTGAACACCCGGAATCCCGCCGCGGCCGCCTATCTGACCCGCACCACCTTCGCCGGGGGCTTTGGTCTGCGGACGGAGAAGATCATGGAAGGCGACAGCACCACCCGCGGCGAGGTCGGAGGGCTGACGCAGGTGGCCTTCGCCCTCAAGCGCGCAGGCGGAAAGGGCGCCATCACCTTCGGGCTCCAGCCCTGGTCCAATGCGGGATATGACGTCTCTCAAATCCGGACCGACGACATCGCGGACGAGTACCGCATCTCCTACGCCGGGGAAGGCGGACTGGCCCAATCCCACATCGGGTATGCCCGGCGGTGGGAGGGCACGCAGTGGAAGCGGTTCGAGGGCACCGAGACGGCCAAGGCGGACAGTTCGCGCATCATTGCCCACGTGACCGCCCTTGGGGCGCGCTACGAGCAGCGGTTCGGATCGCTGCTCCGGTCCCGCACCATCGATGTGGCCAACCCCATCTACCTCGACACCCGCGTCGAGACCGAGGAGACTCACCGATCGGGCGGTTTCACCGTGGGCTTCGGTCATGAACGCCTCCTGGGTTCCCGCTTCGATCGGGACCACAAGCTGGTGGCCAGCACCTTGCTCCGCCTCGGCGGATTCGCCCAACTCGGGCGGGGACACCGCATCGACCGGGTCACCCGCTGGGCATCGTGGCAAACCCTGTCCACTGGACCGCTCGAGGTGGATTCGGTGTATCAGGAGGAGGCTGTGCACGACATCGATTTGCCGCTGTCCTGGTCCGTCGGTGCCGAGCTCGAACGCAACACGGAGTCCGGCATGCGAATTCGGGCCGGTGCGGAATGGGAGCAAGCCCCTTGGTCGTCCATCCCCGGCGACTGGCTGGACCCGGGTGTGGCCTTCACGGATTCCCGGACGGCCGCCATGGGCGTCTCCCTCACGCCCCGGGGACTCGACGATGCCAAGGGCATGTGGCAACGCGCGACCTACTCCCTCGGCTGGCGGACCACCTCGGGCACCGTCACCCTCAACGAAGGCGACCTCGCCTCCTCCACCATGAGCTTCGGCTGGTCCCTCCCGATGCTGGGATCCCGCTCCGGATCGAGCCTGGACCTCGCCTTCCAGTGGCGCACCCTCCAGGCTGGAGACAACCCCCTCGGCCTGCGGGAGCGCAGTTTCGGCGCGACGGTCGGCTTCACCCTCCATCCGTTCTTCAAGAACCAGTGGCTGGTGCCGAGGAAGTACGATTGACCCCCTCCGGCACGGGTTGCGGCTATCCCCTAATTTTGCCGACCCAATCCGGGCGCGAACCTTTTGGCGCGGTCCTTGATTGACATGAAGTAGAAGATCGAACCCATGACCCGATTCATCACCTCCCTCCTGTTCCTGGCCCTGACCATGACCGGCTCCGTCCTGTCCGCCCAGGACGACAGCAAGTACGGCGACACGCCCGAGCAGCAGGCCGCCTGCAAGGAGAACCTCAGCCTGTACGAGACCTACTACAAGCAGAAGAACTACGACGATGCCTACCCGTTCTGGCAGAACGCCTGCGAGGTGTGCCCGCCGAAGGTCTCCCAGAACATGTACATCAAGGGAGTCAACCTGCTCAAGCGCCAGATGAAGGCGGCAATCAAGGAGAAGAACAACGAGCGCGCCATTGCCCTGCGCGACAGCGTGTTCCTCTTTTACGACCTGCGCATCGAGCACTTCCCGTCCACGAGCAAGAAGCCGGACAACGGATGCGAGGTGCTCGGTCGGAAGGCCATGGACTGGATGAGCCTCAACAAGCGGAGTGCCTTGGAGGCCCGTCCGATGTTCGAGGAGAGCATTGCCTGCCTGGAAGGCCGGTCGCTCGCCGCCACGTTCGACAAGTACTACACCTTGCTCAAGACCGCGTTCATGGACGCCGAGGGAGCGGAAGCGAAGACGGCCGCCCAAGAGGACCTGCTTCTCGAGTACCTGCGCCTCAGTGACTTCATCGAGGCCGGACGCCAGAATGAGCTTGCCGCCGGAGACAGCGCCGGAGCGGACAAGTACGCCACCACCCAGAAAAACCTCGACGAGGTGTTCGTTCAGGTCGCCAACTGCGACGAGATGGTGCCCGTGCTCGAGGGCAAGCTCAACGCGGCCCCGGATGACATCGACACCCAGAAGAAGGCCCTGCGCCTGCTCAACGAGAAGGGCTGCACGGACAACGCCATTTTCCTCCCGGTGGCCGAGGCCGTCTACGCCGTCGAGAAGAATGCGGACGCCGCCTACTCCATCGGAATCCAGCTCGCCAAGAAGGGCGACTTCACCGCCGCCCTGCCCTACTTCGAGGAGGCCGTGGAGCTGTGCGAGGATTGCCCCAAGCTGGCCCGCAACCTGATGAAGGCCGGACAGGCCGCCAAGAACGCCGGGCAGGTGTCCAAGTGCATCCGGTACGCCCGCCGCGCCGCCAAGGCTGAGCCGGGCAACGGAGAGCCCTACCTGCTTATCGGAGATGCCGTGGCGTCCATGGTGAGCGCCTGCTCCGACAGCCCGCTCGGTGGCCGTGAGGTCTACTGGCTCGCCACGGATTACTACCAGCGTGCCAAGTCGGTGGACAGCGAGGTGGCCTCCAAGGCCAACACCAAGATCTCGCAGGTCAGCAAGTCCTACCCGACCGTCGACGACCTGTTTACCTACGGCATCGACGAGGGCAAGGAGATCACCGTGAAGTGCCTTGGGGAGACCACCAAGGCGCGCAAGCCTTGATGCCCGGCCCGGCCCGATTTTCCCGGAGCCTCGGGTGTTGGCTCGCCGCCGTCCTGACCGTGGCGGGATGCCGCAACAGCCTGGAGGAGGTCTCTGATTTCGAGACCCTCGACAACGGACCCGCCCAGACCATCGACGGAGCGGACATGGAATACAGTGAGGATGGCGTGCCCACCCACCGGCTCCGTGCCACGCACATGGAACGCACCGCCGAGGAAGAAGCCGGCTGGGACGTCCGCGGGGGATTCGACCTCGAGGTCCTCGATGAGGCTGGCGGTCGCGGGGCCATTCTCCATGCGCAGGAAGGCCGGTTCGAGGAAGCGTCCAAGCACCTCATCGCCCGGGGCGGCGTGCGCCTCGTCGGCCCCTTGGGCGACACCCTGTTGACCGAATTGCTGTACTGGAGCGCGGACAGCGACCGCGTCCACACGCCCGCGCGGGTGGAGGTCCGAACCCCGGAGGGCATCCTGCGGGGCACGGGACTCGAGTCCGACGCCCGGTTCGAGCGCTACCGCATCCTGAAGCCCACGGGCACCTTTGTCATCGACACCACCCGAACCACTCCATGACCGACCGCGTCCATCTCATCGCCGAGCGCATCTGGGGCCTCGTCACCGTGCTGGCCCTCGGCCTCGCCCTCTACGACATCGCCACCCGCGGATGGGCCGGCGGAAAGACGAGCTTGCTCTTCCCCGCCATCGCCGGAGCCTGGTACTTCACCCGACGGGCAGTCCGCCGGAAGATTGACGCCTCGGCCGAGCGGGAGGTCGACCGTTCCTCCTGACCCCACCCCGACTTGGGGGCGCTTCCCTTACCTTGAGCCTGACCCCCGGAGCATCCCGATGGACCCCGACCCTGCCAGTTTCCTTCTCCTGCTGTCTTCCCTGTTGGCTTCGGCCTTCTTCTCAGGGATGGAAATCGCCTACGTGTCGGCGAACCGCCTTCAGGCCGAATTGGACCGCAAACAAGGGGGCCTCGCGGGACGCCTGGTCGAATTCCTCCTGCGCCGGCCGGAGCGCTTCATCGCCACGATGCTGGTCGGCAACAACCTCGCCCTGGTCGTCTTCGGTCTGGAGTCCGGGGCCCTGTTGAGCCAATGGATCTTCGGCGTGGACACCTGGGAAATGGCGCCCTCCCCGCTGCTGGCCCTCGCCGTTCAGACCGCCATCGCCACCGTGGTCATCCTGATCACGGCAGAATTCCTGCCCAAGAGTTTCTTCCATGGCGCGCCGAACCTGTGGCTCCGCGTCCTGTCCATTCCACTCGTCATCGTCCACACCCTCCTGTTGCCACCGGCCATGGTCGTCCTCGCCCTCAGCCGCCTGTTCCTCGGGCGCAAGGAGGAGGACGGGGCGGACGACAGCCTCGGGGCCGTTGACCTCAACCACTTCGTTCGGAGCCTCAATGAGCGCCTCGACGGAGAGGAGGAGGAAACCGCTCTGGACAATGAGTTGCAGATCCTGCAGAACGCCCTCGACTTCTCTTCGCTCAAGGCCCGGGACTGTCTCGTGCCACGAAACGAAATCGTCGCCCTCGATGCCGGAGCGGGTCTGGATGAACTCGACCGGTGCTTTCAGGAGACCGGACTGAGCAAGGTGGTCATCTACCGGGGCGACATCGACCACATCGTCGGGTACGTCCACTCCAAGGACCTCCTGCGCAAGGCTCGCCCTGCCGAAGGGGAGGATGCGGACATGGCGATTTCCAAACTCCTCCACCCGACCATCATCGTGCCCGAACCCATGGGCGCCCAGGACATCCTCGCGGAGTTCATCCGGCGCAAGCGTCACCTCGCCGTCGTGGTCGACGAATACGGCGGGACCTCGGGAATCCTGACGATGGAGGACATCGTCGAGGAGCTCATCGGAGACATCGAGGACGAACACGATACCGAGGCCCTGGTGGAAATGGAGATTGGCGAAGGCCACTTCCGGTTCAGCGCCCGGCATGAGGTGGACGACATCAATGCGCGCTTCTCCCTCGACCTCCCCGAGAACGAGGCTTACGAGACCCTCGGCGGCCTGGTCCTCTTCCACACCGAAGAGATTCCGCCAGAGGGAACGCGACTCCAATTCGACCGCTCGACCGTCCAGGTCACCCGAGTGGACGGGGCCCGGATTGTGCTGGTCGAAGTCCTCCAAAACGACGGCGAATCCGCATAACGTGGTCCGCCGCGCACTGCGTATCTTCGCGAACCATTGAAAAATCCTGCCACCATGGGCATGATCGAAAGCATCCGCAACCGCCAAACGCTCCTCCTCACCCTCATCGGGCTGGGCATGTTGAGCTTCCTCATTCCGTACGACGCCGTGATCGCCCTGATGGGCAACAACGCCGGGAACCAATCCGCTGGTGTGGTCAACGGGGAAGAGATCTCTTTCCTCGAGTACCGGACCAGGGTCCAGCAACGCACCGGCCTGTTCAATTACACCGACAACCGGTCCGCCCAGAATGAGGTCTGGGGCGACATCGTCGCGGAGCGCCTGTACAGCGGCGAGTTCAGCGATCTCGGCCTCGAGCTGACCAAGGAGGAGTTCGACGACATCCGCTATGGGGATTTCGTGTCCCCGTGGGTCTCCCGCACCTTCTACGGAGGGCAGGTGACCGAGGAACAGAAGGAGAACTGGCGCCAGACGTTCAGCCAGATGTACAGCGACCCCAATGGCCGGGCCAACTACAACGGGTACGCCGACATCATCAGCCTCAAGCGCATGCGGGAGAAGTTTGATGGCCTCGTCAAGGCCGGCCTCGCCGCCAACACGCTGGAAGGCAAGCGCGAGTTCCTGCGCGCTGAGGAGAAGGTGGATTTCCGCTACGTCCTCAAGCGCTACACCTCCGTCTCCGATGACGAGGTCGAGGTGACCGACCGCGACGTCCGGAACTACTACAACGCCCACAAGGATGAGGCCCAGTACGCCCAGCGCGCCGGCCGCGACCTTGAGTACATCCGCATTCCGATCGCCGCGAGCTTCGACGACCGCAAGACCGTCGAGACCCAATTCGAGCAGTGGAGCGCCGATTGGCAAGCCGCCGAGGATGATGCGGCTTTCCTGTCCGCCAACGGGCTTGCCGGGGATGCGACTGAAGTCGAATTGAAAGCGGCGGCCATGAAAACCGAATCCAAGGCGGCCGAGCTCGAAGCCGCTTCTGTCGGGGACGTGGTCGGACCGTACTTCGAAGGCGAGTCCATCCGCCTCGACAAGGTCCTGTCCAAGGAGGCCGTGGCCGACAGCACCGTCAAGTGCCGTCACATCCTCCTCAAGACCGACGACATCAACGATGAGGCTCAACTCGCCACCCTCGAGGCCCGTGCCGACTCGCTCAAGCGCCGCCTGCGTGCCGGGGATGAGTTCGCCGATCTCGTCAACAAGCACAGCGAGGACCCGGGCTCCAAGGCCACCGGAGGCGAATACGAGTTCCAACGCGGCCGCATGGTGAAGCCGTTCGAGGACTTCTGCTTCGACAACCGGGTCGGGACGATCGGCACGGCCAAGACCAACTACGGTCTGCACCTCATCGAGGTGCTCGACCAGCAGTGGACGGCCGACGCCATCACCGTCAGCCGTGTCGAACGCTCCGTCGGCATCTCCGACAAGACGGCCGAAGCCGCCGAGCAGCAGGCCCTCAACTTCGCCATCGACAACAGCAACACCGAGGATTTCCGCAACGCAGCCGACACCATGGGATACGCCGTGGTGACCGCCCGTGACTTGCAGTCCGGCTCCGAGGCCATCACGGGCCTGACGAACGCCGGTGAGGTGGTCGGTTGGGCCTACGGTGCCGAAGCCGGTGACGTGTCCAACCCCTTCCGCATCGACGGCGACTACATCATCGCCACCTTGGTTCGCATCAAGGAGGCCGGCGTCCCGCCGCTCGAAAATGTGGAGGCCCAGATGCGCGCCGGTGCCATCAAGGACAAGAAGGCCGAGATGTACATGGACATCATGGTCGGCAGCTCCCTCGAGGACGTGGCCGAGAAGGCCGGCGACAAGGTCAGCACGGCCACGGGCGTCAGCCTGAAGTTCCCGAGCATCAGCGGTGCGGGCAGTGCCCCGGAGCCCGATGTGATCGGCGCCGCCTTTGCCCTGCCGCTCGACGTCATCAGCGAGCCCATCCAAGGGGCCAACGGCGTCTGGGTCATCGCTCCGGTCACCCGGAATCCCGTGGAGGCCACGGGCACCTTCACCACGGAGGTGGCCGGCCTGAACGACCGCACCTACTTCCGCAACCTGCCGCTCAGCAGCGGTGCCCCGGTCCGCCTTTCCTCCGCCATCCAAGAGAAGGCCGAGGTCGAGGACCTGCGCCAGGGAAGCTGATTCCGGCGTTCCCGACGGACAGACGCCTGTCTGCCTGTGGTGGTCACTCGGACCGCTCCAGGAGGCAGGCGTCTCCGTAACTGAGGAAACGGTAGCCCTGCTCCACGGCATGGGCATAGGCCCCGCGCCACCCCGGACCGATCATGGCCTCGACAATGCACAGGAGCGTGCTGTTGGGCATGTGGAAATTGGTGAGGAGCCGACGGGCCGACCGCACGCGGTAGCCCGGCACCACCATCAAGTGGGTCACGAATTCGAGTTCCCCGGCCGCTTCCACACGGTCGGCCAACCACCCTGCAGCCTCCCGGAAATCCGCGAAACCCGGCTCCACGTCCCGGTGGATCCACTGCGCGACATCCACCTCCGCTCCGGGACCACCCGCTTTCCATCGGCTGGCAAGCCAGAACGCACTTTCGAGTGTCCGCAGGGAGGTGGTGCCGACCACGGTCAAGTCCTCGATGGCGGCCAGCCGGCGGAGCGAGGCGTGCGAAATCAGGCATCGCTCACCGTGCATCACGTGCCCTTCCAGGGTGCCCGACAGTGGCTTGAAGGTGCCAACGCCCACGTGAAGGGTCACTTTGCCGAAGTGGATTCCCCGCGCCTCCATGGAGGCGATCAGGCCCGGCGTCAGATGCAGCCCGGCCGTCGGGGCTGCCACGCTTCCGGGAAGGCGGGCGAATACGGTCTGATAGCGGTCCGCATCCGCGGCGTCGGCTTCCCGCCGCATGTAGGGTGGCAAGGGAATCCGGCCGAGCCGGTCGAGGATGTCGCCGAACCGGGCGTCGCCCTGCCAGCTGAAACGGAGGGCTTCCCCCTCCCGCTCGACCTGAAGGCCCACACCGCTGTCCGGCACTTCGAGAGGACCCGACTTCCATTTCTTGGCTCCACCCACCATCGCATTCCACACAACGGGGGAGTGGGAGACCAGCGCTTTTTCCACAGGCACATCCCGCGGCTCAAGCAGCAGGAGCTCGAGGACCCCTCCGGTCGGCTTGCGGGCCATCATCCGGGCGTGGAGCACCTTGGTCTCGTTGACCCACACCCCTGAACCCGTCGGCAGCATGGAAATGAGGTCGGTCACGCCCCAATCCGTCAGGGCCCCCGACGGAGCGACGTGCAGGAGGCGCGCGTCCTCCCGACGGGCAGGCGGATGCTTGGCGATGCAGGCCTCGGGCAGTTCATAATCGAAGGGTCGGAGGACATCCTGCATGGTGCGGGCAAGCTACATCCCCCTCATCTTTGCCCCATGCCCCGCGATGTGCATTTCATCATCGGCGCTTCCGGTCAACTCGGTACGGAATTCGCCCTTGAGCTTCATCGATCCGGCGAGCGCGTCGTGCTCGCCGACATCCAGCATCCCACGCTCGACGCCCTGTGCGATGTGCCTTTCGTCTGCCTCGATGTGCGCGACCGTGACGTCGTGGCCGCCGAATTGAAACGGCAAGGGGCCACCCATGTCCATCACCTCGCCGCGGCCCTGAGTGCCAGAGGGGAAAAGGAGCCACAGTGGGCGTGGGACCTCAACATGAGGGGGCTGCTCAATGTCCTCGAGGTCGCGGCCGAGCACCGGGACATCGCGCAGGTCTTCTGGCCGAGTTCGATCGCGGTCTTCGGTCCCGAGAACGGGCCCATGGCCGAGCAGAACGGGCACCGCCTGCCCGAGACCGTCTACGGCATCAGCAAGCAGGCCGGCGAACAATGGTGTGCCTGGTTCCGCCAGCACCACGGTGTGGACACCCGGTCTGTCCGCTATCCCGGGCTCATCGGGGAGCTCTGCCCGCCGGGAGGAGGCACCACCGACTACGCCGTCGAGGTGTTCGACCACCTGCATGGCGCCGAGCCCTACGCCTGCTTCCTCCGGGAAGACACCGTGCTGCCCATGATGCACATGCAGGATGCCATCGGCGCCATGCTGCAGATCACCTCGGTGGAAGCCGATCGGATCCGCAACGAGGAAGCCTACAACATCCAGGCGATGTCCTTCGACCCCGCCACCCTCTTCGCAGAAATCCGCCGGCATGTGCCGGGCTTCCGGGCGGAATTCCAGCCGGACTTCCGACAGGCCATCGCCGACGGTTGGCCGGACCGACTCGACGACACCGCAGCCCGCGAGGACTGGGGCTGGTCGCCCACGGTCGCCTTGCCGGAGCTCGTGACACGGATGGTGGCGGCCAAGTCCCCGGCCCTCGAGGCCGAACCCGGGCTCTGACGTCTTTCCCGTCGGGGAGTGAAACCTTCGTCCACCGCGGTGCGTAACGGGGGCCACAATGCTCGCTCCCATGAACAGCACGCGCATCCTCCTCGGGCTTCTGCTCCTCTCCGGCAGTGCCCTTTCCACGGCTTCCCCCTCCCAAACCGGCGGGGATGATCCGACCCACGCCGAGGGAACGGCCCATGTGGTCATCCTCGGCAAGGACTCCGGCGTCGAGGCCTTTCCCGCCGACGCCATCTATGAAGAGGGCGATCTGGTGGAAGGAGAACGAAACGGACTGTGGTCCCGGTTCCATGCCAACGGCGCCCTGCGGTCCGAAATCCACTATGCCTCCGGTCAACCCTTCGGGGACTACCGGTTGTACGACGCAGACGGCAATCTCTACGAAGAAGGCCGCTGGGAACACAGCATGAACGTCGGTTCCCTGCGCCGGTATTGGCCCAATGGCTCCGTCCAGCAGATCCTCGCTTTCGACGGCAATGGGGTCGGCCAGGGCCAGCAGCGATACTTCCACGACAATGGACAGCTCGAAATGCTCGTCGAACTGGTCGATGGCCAGGAGAGCGGCGATCTCATCCGGCTCGACCGCGAAGGGCGGGTCCTGAGCCGAACGACCTACAGCACCGGACACATCGTCCAGCGCTCCCACTGATTCACGACATCCTGCTTGATGCCGATTGGGCCGGCACGTCCGGCCCCGCTTGACCAAGAAGACCGGTCCGCCATGTGTGCGGGCCGGTCTTTGCTTTCCGATATTTGCCCTCCGAGGGCGCCCCGCCTTCCGAAACCGCCCCGACATGGACGCCCAGAATCCCACCGAAGCCGCCGTCAGTCCCTTTGCCACGGACCTCCACATCGGCAATTCGCTGAGCCGGAAAAAGGAACGCTTCGTTCCCCTCAACTCGCCCTACGTGGGCATGTACGTCTGTGGTCCGACCGTGTACAGCAATGTTCACCTCGGCAATGTGCGGACCTTCCTGACCTTCGACGTGGTCTTCCGGTATCTCGTCCACCTCGGATACAAGGTGCGCTACGTCCGGAACATCACCGATGTCGGTCACCTGACGGGCGACTCCGACGACGGGGAAGACAAGATTGGCAAGAAGGCCCGGCTCGAGAACCTCGAGCCCATGGAGGTGGTCCAGCGGTACACGAACGACTTCCACGATGTGATGCGGGTGTTCAACATCCTGCCGCCGTCCATTGAACCGACCGCCACCGGACACATCGTCGAGCAGATCGGCATGATCGAAGAGATCATCGCCAACGGATTCGCTTACGAGGCCAATGGCAGCGTCTACTTCAACGTCCGCAAGTTTGCCGAGTCCCATGAATACGGGGCCCTGAGCGGACGCAGGATCGACGAGCTGCAGAACCAGACGCGGGCCCTGGACGGCCAGGACGAAAAGCAGGACCCGCTGGACTTCGCCCTCTGGAAGAAGGCCGACGACAGCCACCTGATGCGCTGGCCCTCGCCGTGGGGCATCGGCTTCCCGGGCTGGCACCTCGAGTGCTCGGTCATGAGCACCAAATACCTGGGCCGCACCTTCGACATCCATGGCGGCGGCATGGACCTCAAGTTCCCGCACCACGAATGCGAGATTGCCCAGAATGTGGGCGCCCATGGAGAGAAGAACCCCGTGCGGTACTGGATCCACGGCAACATGCTGACGGTCAACGGGCGGAAGATGTCCAAGTCCGAGGGCAACGGATTCACCCCCGACGAACTCATCACCGGCAACCACAAACTCCTCGAGAAGGGGTACTCTCCGATGACGGTGCGCTTCTTCATGCTCCAGGGCCATTATGCCGGCACGCTCGACTTCTCCAATCCGGCCCTGCAGGCGGCGGAGAAGGGGCTCGAGCGGCTCATGAGCGCGTGGGGACTCCTCGCCGACCTCGCTCCCGTCGCCGAAGCGGATGGCCTCGAATCCGCGCCCGACCTCGACGTCCTGCGCGACCGGGCCTACGCGGCGATGAACGACGACTTCAACACGCCCATCCTCATCGCGGTCCTCTATGACGCGGTGAAGGTGGTCAATTCCGTGGCCGCTGGACGGATGGCCCTGTCGGCTCAAGGAGTGGAAGCGTTGCGCTCCCTTTTTGACGTCTTCGGCCGGGACATTCTCGGCCTCGAGCAGGAGACCTCCGAAGGGGGGGACGACGACCGCACCGACGGGTTGATGGGCGTGCTGTGCGACCTGCGTGCGGAAGCCAAGGCCAACAAGGACTGGGCCACCGCCGACCTCATTCGCGACCGGCTGGCCGGCATGGGGGTCCAGATCAAGGATGGAAAGGATGGAACGAGTTGGACGTTTGATTGAACGCCCCCTTCGGCGATTCCTCGCCGCAGGATTGGGGCTCGTTCTCCTCGCCGGTTGCGGTGAGGCCGAACCCAAGCGCACGCCTCCGCCCCCACCGGCGCCCGCTGCGCGGCCCCTCGTCCAGACTCCGACCTTTTCCGGGGACAGTGCCTATGCCCACGTGGCCAAGCAGGTGGCCTTCGGGCCGCGGGTGCCCAACACGGATGGGCACCGGGCCTGTGCAGACTGGCTCGTTGCCACCCTGGAGGGCTACGGAGCGGACGTGACGGTCCAGACCGGACGGGTCACCGCCTATGACGGGACCGCCCTCGACATCCGCAACATCTTCGGAGCCTTCCGGCCCGAGGTGCGCCGCCGGGTGTTGCTCTATGCCCATTGGGACACCCGTCCCTTCGCCGACAAGGATTCGGTCCGGACCGACCAGCCCATCGACGGGGCCAACGACGGCGCTTCCGGGGTTGGGGTCCTGCTCGAACTCGCCCGGTTGCTCGGAGACAGCCTGCCGGATGTGGGCGTTGACATCGCCTTCTTCGATGCCGAGGACTATGGGGAGCCGGAATGGCTGCCCAACCGGGACCAGGACTACACGGACTGGTGTCTCGGCTCCCAGTATTGGGCCCGCAAGCCCCACGTGCCCGGATACCGCGCCCGCTATGGCATCCTGTTGGACATGGTCGGGGCCAAGGGCGCCGTGTTCCACCGGGAAGGCACCTCCATGGCCCTCGCACCCAACGTGGTCGACAAGGTCTGGAACACCGCCCGCCGGATGGGCCACGGAGACCTTTTCCGCAACCGCGTCACCCCGCAGACCATTGACGACAATCTGTTTGTGAGCCAACTGGCCGGCATTCCCTCGGCCAACATCGTCCATTACCATTTGGACACCCGGATGATGGGGTATTTCCCCCAGCACCACACCCACGGGGACAATCTGGACGCCATCGACCCGGAGGTGCTCAGCGTGGTCGGTGAGGTGATCACCCAGGTGGTCTACGCGGAATAAACGGGGAGGCAGACCTCCAGCTTCCGGGCGCCGGAGGCATCGCAATCGAGGTTGAGCCGCCCGCCCAGCCGGTCGCACCGCATGCGGACCATGGACCAGTGGGAGGCCTTCGTGTCTCCCGCAAACAGGCTCATCGCCTGCCGCCACCATCCCTTCTCGGTGAACTCGTCCAATTCAATGTCCAGACCGCCGGGTCCGCTCACCACGGCCATGCGGCAGGGGCCTTGTCCGACCCCGTCAAGCAACACCTGAAGGAAGTCCCGCAGATGCTCACGGTCCCCGCGGAAGGGCACGTCCTCCCGGGCTGACCAGTCGAGGTGGCCGGCCTGTCCCCGGCGGTCGGCCAGTTCCGCGCACAAGGTGGCGAGGTCGATGGGCTCGTGCTGCATTTCCTTGGAGCACAGGGCGGAGAGGCGACCGAAATCGGCCAACTCCCGCTGCATCTCGGCCGGCAGGGCGAGGCCTCCAGCCAACTCTGCAATGCGGCTTCCGCTGGTGGCGAGGGCGTCGATCTGGTGCTGCTTTCCAGGCAGCCATTGTTGCTGGAGGCGCCGAAGCCGCTTGTGCGCCTTGCCCGCCTGACCTTGGGTCTGCCACAGCCACAGCATCAGGCAAAGACACAGGATGCCCGCACCGATGGCCGCCCACCGCCATTGCTCAGCGCGTCTGGCCTCCATCGCCGTCCGCGCATCGCCGATGGCAGCCAACCAGGGCTCGCTCTCGAACAGGCCCGACCGGGCCCGCTCGGCGCGCAGCATCGCCCGCGAGAGGCTGTCGGCCTCGACGAGGGCCAGGTAGGCCGGGCCGTGCGCTCCCGTCGTGGCGAGCAGGCCGGACCGCGTGCGCAACGCCTCCACGAGGAGGGGCTCCCGCAAGGCGGCATCTTCAATTTCTCGGGCCGCCAGTTCAGCGTGCAACGAGGCGGCCAGCGCCTGGGTCGGTCGGGATGTCCAACGTCGGGCCTGCAGCAGCCCCCATCGGGCCGTCCACTCCGGAGACACCACGTCGATCCCGGCCTCCACCGCTTTCGCCCAGGGCCATTGTCCCATGGCATCAAACGTGGCCATCGCCCGGCCCTCCAGCAACAGGCGACCCCACTCAATGCCCTGGACCACCTTGCGCTCCAAGGGAATGGCCCTCCAGGCCGGATTGTCCTCGAATCCAATCCAGTAGTCCGGGGCCGTCCCCGGATGCTCGAGGGAATGACAGACGGCCGCCCATCCCAGGGCGATGGCCGCCGCCTCGCGCCGGTCGAGCTCGAGGAGCACGGATGCCCGGGCCAGATGGTCCGCTTCGGCCTCCTCATAGGCCCCTTCCTCAAAGGACATCACCGCCAACTGCTCCATGGCCGACACGGCCAGTGCCTTGCGTTCTGGCGACACCCCCTCCTCGGAGGTCATCCGCGCCAGACCGAGGAGGAGGGTCCGCGCCTCCTTCCGCTTGCCCTGCTCGAGGCTGGCCTGAGCGAGCGACAGCCGCCAGCCGACCCGCTGCTCGGCGAGCCCGGGGCACTGCTCGGAAAACCGGATGGCCTCGGTAAGGGCCACATCCGCATGAAGGGGATTCTTCCAATCGAGGTGGATCCGTGCTCGGCGCTCGGCCAGCAGGGCGGAGGAACAGGGATCCCCGTTCGCTTCGAACTCATGCTGGGCCGATTTCAGGAGGTCCAGCGACGCCGCATCCAAGCCAATCGTGCGGAGGGAGTCCGCCTTGGCCAGCCATCCTTCGACGGGGACATCGGCCGCAGACAGGGCCACCCCACAGCACAGGAGGAAGGAGCACAGCGCATGGCGAAGCATATCCCAAGCTACTCCCGACCGGGAAGCGGTTGGGCCTGATGGACGGGAAGGAATGCGCGCCCGGACGTGGAAAACCGGGCAGACGTCGGTCTGCGACGGGCGGACGCCCTCAGCAGGCGGGCGTGAACTGCTCGAGGAAACGGAGGTCGTTCTCGAAGAACGCCCGGAGATCCCCGATCTGCCACTTCAGCATGGCGATGCGCTCGATGCCCATGCCGAAGGCGAACCCGGAGAACTCGTTGGGGTCGATGCCCGATGCCTCGAGCACGGCGGGATCCACCATGCCACACCCCATGATCTCCAGCCATCCCGTGCCCTTGGTGATCCGCTTGTCGACCTCGGTCTCGAGGCCCCAGTAGACATCCATCTCAGCGCTGGGCTCCGTGAAGGGGAAATAGCTCGGGCGAAGCCGGATGCGGGTTCCGGCCCCGAAGAACTGTTCGGCAAACGTCAGGAGGGTCTGCTTCAGGTCGGCGAAGCTCACGTCCCGGTCGATGTACAGCCCCTCGATCTGGTGGAAGATGCAGTGCGCGCGGGCGCTGATGGCCTCGTTGCGGAACACCCGGCCCGGCATCACAATGCGCAGGGGCGGCTGGCGCTTCTCCATCTCGCGGACCTGCACGGAACTGGTATGCGTGCGGAGCAGGAGGTCGGGATTGCGCTGGATGAAGAACGTGTCCTGCATGTCCCGGGCGGGATGCTCCTCCGGGAAATTCAAGCCGGAGAACACGTGCCAATCATCTTCAATCTCGGGGCCATCCGCCACAGCGAATCCCATGCGGTCGAAGATGCCGAGGATCTCCCGCCGCACCACCTGAATCGGGTGATGGGAGCCCAACGGCACCTCGCCACTGGGACGGGTGTGGTCCGCGCCGCTCGAGGAGGCATCCTCCTGCGCGGTGAGGGCGGCCTTGGCGGCATCGAAATGGGCCTGCAAGGCCTGCTTGAAGGCGTTGAGTGCCTGGCCCATCTCCCGCTTCTGCGGGCCGGGCACCGCGCGGAAGCGCTCGTTGAGGTCCTTCAGCAATCCCTGCCGACCGAAGTGGGCGATACGGAAGGACTCCAGCGCGTCGGCATTGTCCAGGGTCTGGGCCTGGGCCTCCGCCAGCAGGCGATCGAGTTCAGCTTGATCGAGGGTGGACATGAATTCAGTCGAGGAGGGTCATGGTCATGCGCACATCCTCCGCCGGCCGGTTGGCCCGGTCGGTCTGCACGGCACAGATGGCGTCGAGGACGTCGAGTCCCTCCACCACCTGACCGAACACGGTGTACTGCATGTCGAGGTGCGGCGTGCCCCCGAGCTCGCCGTAGGCGGCAATCTGGTCGGGCGTGTAAGAGAAGGCCTGCAGTATGCTCCCGCGCTTGCTCTGCACGATGTTCTGCAAGGACTGCGGGGTGACATCCCGCCCCTGAACGATGTAGAACTGGCTTCCGCTGCTTCGGCGGTTCGGATTGACCTGATCCCCCTGACGGGCGGCCGCCAAGGCGCCTTTGGTGTGAACAAAGGCCGGGTCGATTTCAGACTCAATGGTGTAGCCCGGACCTCCGGTTCCCAAACGGGCACCCGCTTCGGCTTCCTTGGAATTGGGATCCCCTCCCTGCGCCATGAAACCGGCGATGACCCGGTGGAAGAGGGTGCCGTCGTAGAATCCCTCCCCGGCGAGCTTCAGGAAGTTGTCGCGGTGCTTCGGGGTTTCGTTGTACAGCTCCACAACGATGGTACCGAGGCTGGTCTCGATGCTCACGCGGGGGCGAGGCTCTCCCTCCTGTGCCGCGGCGGAGAAGACGGAAACGAGGAGCAGCAGGGCGGCGAGGGTGCCGGTGCGGAAGGGGGAAACAACCATCGGGTGGATTTTGCGTTATTTGTAGGCCTGCAGGGCGGGTGTGCCACCCGTCCGGAAGAGACCTCGAAAATATGAAATCGATGACCCCCCTCCGCGCCTTTGGCAGTCTCGTGCTGTTCGTTCTCGGCTCCCTGGCCTTCACCGGCTGCAACGAAATCGAGGATACCGTCGCGGTGGTGTACGTGCAGAACAGCCTCGGCGCGCCCGTTCAGGGAGCCGAAGTCCGGCTCTTCGCGGTCGGCTCGGTGGATCAGACCTTTATCGGTGAGCTCCGGTTCGATACCACACAGGTCACCAATGCCGCCGGCAGCGTGAGCTTCAATTTCAGCGAGTACTACAAACAGGGCCAGGCCGGCTTTGCCGTGCTCGACATCGAGGCCACCAAGGGTTCCTTGACCGGAATCGGCATCATCAAGATCGAGGAGGAGATGACCAACGAACAAACGGTCATCATGGAGTGACGATTCTTCCCGTGGACGGGAGGAATTGCCTATTTTCGCGCTCCGCTTCGGCGAAATCCGGGATGTAGCTCAGTTGGTAGAGTACGCGTCTGGGGGACGTGTGGTCGCTGGTTCGAGTCCAGTCATCCCGACCTTGGAAAGGAGAGCGAACGGCTCTCCTTTCTTTTTTTGCCCTGACCCATGGATGTCCTCTTCGAACAGCAATGGCGCACCCTCCTCGACACGCTGGAAACCCGGTTTGGCGGCGGCATGGACCTGCAGGACATCCTGTACCTCGTCGGGGTGCAGGAGCTTGGTCAGGGGTTCCGGAAATTCAAGAAGCAGGAGAAGATGGACCTGATGCACGTGGCGGTCTGCACCGTGCTGGTGCCCCAGGGCTTCTATGAATTCAAGGGGCGGGACGACGACGGATGGCCCCATTTCGAAGAGAAGATTCCGCTGCCGGCCTTGGAGCCGAAGGAACAGGACCGGCTGATTCGCCGGGCGCTCGTGGAGTATTTCGGAGAGGACCCGTCCGAGGTCATCGGCCCGCGAAGCGCTTGAGCGCCGCCTCGTCCTGGATGATGACGTTCTTGCCTTCAAGGGTCACCCACCCGTCGGATTTGAAGTCGCTGAGGGCCCGGATCAGGCTCTCCTTGGCGGTGCCCACCATGCCGGCGAGATCCTCGCGGCTGAGCTGGGGCCGTTTGTCGGCCTCCTTGAAGCGGGCCTGCAGGTCGAGCAAGGCCTGCGCCGTGCGCTCCCGGACCGACGCGTAGGCCAGGGCGAGCAACCGCTCCTGGTTCTGGGTCACCTCACCGGCAAGCAGACGGATGAAGCGCATCGCCACATCGCGGTTCCGGTGCATCAGGTCGAGGAAATTCTTGCGTGGAATCAGGTGGACCTCGGCGTCTTCCAACACCTCGGCGGCACTGCCGTACTCGAGCCCCTTCAGCACATCCATGTGGCCGAAGAAATCGCCGGCCTTGCACAGCTCGATGATGAGCTCCTTGCCATAGCTGTCGGTGCGGAGCACCTTGACCACACCCGAGGCCACGTAGTACACGTGGTTCGTGGAGTCGCCCTCTCCATAGAGGATTTGGCCCGCGCCATACTTGCGAGGGCGGTCCCCCACGTCGATTCCCGGGATGCCTCCGTGCTCGGTCGCATCGGCGATGAACTCATTGAGGCGCTGAGGGGCCCGGCCGTATTCACGCTGCAGGATGGCGCTCTTGCGGAGACGCACGTCGATGGTCGCGAGGAGGTCGGCCTCACTGAACGGCTTCACGAGGTAATCGTCCGCCCCGCTGGTCATGCCCCGGCGCATCTCATCCGCCCCGTCACGGGAGGTGAGAAAGATGAAGGGGATCATCGCCGTCTGCGGGTCATTGGACAGATAATGCAGGACGCCGTAGCCATCGAGCTCGGGCATCTCCACATCGCAGATGATCATGTCGGGACGCTCCAGCTGGGCCCGCTCGACCCCCATCTTACCGTGCTCCGCCTCGATGACCTCATACCCCGCCAACTGAAGGATGTCGGCCGTCGTGGTCCGAAGGAATTGGTTGTCTTCGACGATGAGGATTTTCTTGGCCATGGTCTGGTGTACAGTCGTTGCGAGCGATTCAGGTTCACGCAAGGTAAGCAGTCAGAACAGGAGTGGCGTTTTGCTCTTTTCCACCACGCCCACGGCTCGGGGAGGTGGACTAAATTCGCGCCCGACCCACCCCGAACCGGCATCATGAAGATTTCCCTGGATTGGCTCGCCTCCTGGCTCCCCCTCAACGCGGCTCCCTCCCGGTCCCCCGAGGACCTGTGCGACATCCTCACGGCCAGCGGTCTGGAGGTGGAAGGCCTCGAGGAGATGCCCGCTGTGCCGGGGGGTCTCCGCGGCATGGTCGTGGGGGAGGTCCTGACCTGCGGCCAACACCCGAATGCCGACCGGCTCCGAGTGACCACCGTGGATGTGGGCGGGGACGCTCCGCTCAACATCGTCTGTGGCGCCCCGAATGTGGCGGCGGGACAGAAGGTCATCGTCGCCACCATCGGCTCCACCTGTCACCCGGTGGAGGGTGATCCGTTCAAAATCAAGAGGGGCAAGATCCGCGGGGAAGTCTCCGAAGGCATGATCTGTGCCGAGGACGAACTCGGCATCGGACAGGACCACGATGGCATCCTCGTGCTGGACCCGTCGGCCACGGTCGGCGCTGGGGCGGCCGAGGTCCTCGGACTCGCTTCGGACCACTGCATTGAAATCGGCCTGACGCCGAATCGGACCGACGCCATGGGACACAGGGGGGTCGCCCGCGACCTGCGCGCCGCCTGGCGATGGAATGGAGGAGAGGGTGCTGCCCCGTCGTTGCCCGCACTCGGCAGCCTGCCCACGCCGGAGCTGACCGTCGGGGCCGGTCCTATATCGCTTGATGTGCAGGCCGCCGATGGCGCGCCCTGTTATCTGGGCATCACCCTCCGCAACGTGCAAATCGGACCCGCTCCGGAATGGATGCAGCGCCGCCTGCGGACCATTGGCATCGAGCCCAAGAACAACGTGGTGGACATCACCAACTACGTGCTGCACGACCTCGGCCAGCCCCTCCATGCCTTCGACGCCGACCGCATCGGCGGGAACACCGTGCGGGTGCGCCGCGCCACCGAGGGAGAGGCCTTCACCGCGTTGGACGGCAAGGCCCTCACGCTGTCCTCCGCCGACCTGGTGATTGCCGACGCCGAGCGGCCCATGTGCCTCGCCGGCGTGTATGGCGGTCAGGACTCCGGGGTCACGGAGGCCACCACCCGCGTCTTCCTCGAGAGTGCCTGGTTCGAGCCCGTGACCATCCGGAAGAGCGCCAAGCGGCACACCCTGTCCACCGATGCCTCCTTCCGCTTTGAGCGCGGTGTGGATCCGAAGACCCCCTGGCCTGCCCTGCAGGCGGCCGTCACCCTGCTCTGCGAGCACGCCGGCGCCGAGGTTGACGGGGGTGTGCAGGCCTTCGAAGGGGGCGGACTGCCGGGGCCGGCACCGATCCGCCTCGATTGGTCCATGCTGGACAC
>WTID01000017.1:0-2182 GCA_011522855.1 Flavobacteriales bacterium | reverse complement strand
CCCTGCGGAAGGAACTCGCCGGCATCCTCGTCGCCCGGGGCTTCCACGAGACGATGCACAACTCCCTCGTGCCCGCCACCCACCTGAGCGTGGCCGAGGATGTCACCCTCCACCCCGACCGGGCGGTGACGCTGCTGAACCCCCTCAGCTCCGAACTCGATACCATGAGGCAGTCCCTGCTGATGCAAGGGCTCGAGACCCTCGCCCGGAACCGCAACCACCAGCGGCCCGACCTCGCCCTCTTCGAATTCGGCAAGGTCTACCGGCAGGATGGAGACGGGGGCCATGAGGAGGAGGAGCGCCTCGCCCTGCTGGTCACCGGCCGCACCCGTCCGGAGAGCTGGCAAGGGGAGGGCACGGATGGCCTGTCCTTCCTCAAAGGGGCAGTCGATGCCCTGCTCACCCGCTGCGGTCTACTCGGAGCCAAGCGGGAGTCCTTGGCCGGCGGCGGCCTGTTCCGGGAAGGCCTGAGCCTGTCCGCGAAGGGCGGCTTCTCGGCCCGCGTCGGCCAAGTCCATCCGGCCGTGGCCCGCGCCTTCGACGTCGAAGAGGACGTGTTCTTCGCGGACCTGCCCATGACGGGGCTGCTCCGCGGGGTGTCCCGCACGCGCATCACCTCGGCGGACCTGCCCCGGTTCCCATGGGTGCGGCGCGACCTGAGCTTGGTGGTCCCCGCCGGGGTCACCTACGCCCAGATGGAATCCGTCGTGCGGCAGACCGGAGGCAAGCTCCTGAAGGAGGTCAACCTCTTCGACGTGTACAGGGATGAGTCCGCTGGCACCATCTCCTACGCCTTGTCGCTCACCCTCCAGGATGCGGACAAGACGCTCAACGAGAAGGCGATCGACAAAACCGTCCACCGCGTTCGCGAACAGCTTTCGCAGCAGCTCGGTGTCACCCTGCGCTGATTGGCCCGCCGAATCCCTCCCCCCTTCGACGTTCCCCGGTCCACCTTCCACTGGACCTATGTCTTCGTTCGGCCGTTCGGCCGCTGGGCGGTCCGGATGTGGCACCGTGTCGAGGTGGAGGGATTGGAACACGTCCAACGCCGCCGGAGGGGAACCGGGCCCGCAAGGCTGCTCTTCTCGGGACACCAGAACGGCCTCGCTGACCCGGTCCTCGCTTGCGTTTCGCTGCCGGAACAGCTGCATTACTTCACGCGGTCCGACGTCTTTGCGAACCCGGTGGCCCGCTGGTTCATCCTCCGCCTGAACATGATGCCGATGTTCCGGCCCATCGACCGCACGCGGGACATGGCGGACCGGAACCGCATCACGTTTGCGGCGGCGCACGGCCGGCTAGACGGCGGGGCCACCTGTGGCATCTTCCCCGAGGCCGGCCACCTCGACGAACGCCGGACGCGCCGGTTCAAGCACGGTTCGGCCCGATTCATCCTCAACGCGCTCACCCGACCGGCCATCCGGAAGCGGGGACTCGAGGTGATTCCGATGGCCCTCGACTTCGAGCGGTACGAGGGCTATCGCAGCACTGCCCGAATCCGCATCGCTCCGGCCGTCGACCTGTCTTTCCTGCCCGCGGAGGCCGAGGACGTCGGCCACCACCGCATCCTGCTCAGCGATCACCTTCGGCAGGCGATGCTCGGCCTGTCCGTGGAGCTCCTCGAGGGCGACCTGTACGATGCCCATCTGGCGCTCTGCCGCTACGAGGAAGGACGAACCGGTGGCCGGCCCGACCCGGACTGGCTGGAGGAACGGGGGCAGGCCCTCCGGGCGGCGGAAGCGGAGGCCCTGACCGGATTCCAGGAGCTCATCGCCTCCGGCATGCCCCACCCCCGGACCGATGACAGTTTTGCCGCCATCGGACGGCTGCATGGGGCCGGTCCAACGCCGTGGTGGCCCCTTCTCTGGCGCCTCCCCGCCTGGATCGTCTTCCGCCTCACCACCGGATGGTGGCCCCGCCTCCTCGAACCTCTGATGGCCCGGCGGGTCCGCCAGGTCGCCTTCCGGACCACCTTCGCCATCCCGGCCAACATGGTGGCCGTCCTCCTCACCTGGTCGACGCTCGCCCTGTGTGCCGGATGGATGGCCGGCTCGGTGGGACTCGGGCTGGGCACCCTCGCCGTTCTCCGGGCGTGTCAATCCTTGGCCATGCCGTTGGAAGACGCCTGGATCGACCGGGCGGAAGAGCGTCGGGCCATGCCCTTTTCCGAGGCGGATTGGAT
>WTID01000006.1:1570-3408 GCA_011522855.1 Flavobacteriales bacterium | reverse complement strand
GACATGGAGAGCTTCGTCAAGCAGCTCGACCGCGCCCGGGCGCTCACCGAGCAGACCGGTGGCGGCATCCTCGTGGTGACCGAGGGCGTCTTCGGCATGGCCGGAGACCAAGGCAAGCTCGCCGAGATTGTCCAGTACAAGAAGGAATACGGCTTCCGCCTGTTCGTGGACGACGCCCACGGATTCGGCACGGTGGGGGAGAACGGCCGCGGCGCCGGAGACGAGCAGGGTGTGCACGAGGAGATCGATGTCTACTTCGGCACCTTCGCCAAGGCCATGGCCACCATTGGCGCCTTCGTGGCCGGGCCGCAGGACGTGATTGACTTCCTCCGCTACAACATGCGGAGCCAGACGTTTGCCAAGTCGCTGCCCATGCCGCTCGTGATCGGGGCCATCAAGCGCCTCGAGATGATGGCGACCCAGCCCGAGCACAAGGAACGCCTGTGGACGGTGGCCAGCGCCCTGCAGAAGGGCCTGCGTGAGGCCGGTTTCGACATCGGGGACACGAACAGCTGTGTCACGCCGGTCTTCCTCAAGGGCGGACTCGGCGAGGCGACCAACCTCACCTTCGACCTCCGCGAGAACTACGGCATCTTCTGTTCCATCGTGGTCTACCCGGTGGTGCCGAAGGACGTGATCATGCTCCGCCTCATCCCGACGGCGGTGCACACGCTGGAGGACGTGAACTACACGATCGAGACGTTCCAGAAGGTCCAGACCAAACTGGCCGCCGGCGGGTACGTCGGGGAGGGCATCACCGACTGGGCTTGATCCGTCGACCGTGGCCGTCCGTTGCTTCCTTGACCTGAGCTACGACGGCACCGCGTACCATGGCTGGCAGCGCCAGCCGGAATCCATTTCCGTGCAGCAGGTGCTCGAGGAGAAGCTGTCCAGCCTTCTCGGGGCCGACACCCCCGTCATCGGCTGTGGCCGCACGGATACGGGCGTGCACGCTTCGGCGTTCTACGCGCACTTCGAGTGGGAGGGGGAGTTCGGCTCCCGCTTTGCCAACTGGGAGCAGGCCTGCTGGAAGCTCAATGGGATGTTGCCCCCGGACATCGGGGTGAGGCGCATCATTGAAGTGGGTGAGCAGGACCACGCGCGGTTCAGCGCGGCCGAGCGGGCTTACACGTACTGGGTCCACACCGGCAAGGATCCCTTCCTCGAGGGCCGCAGCGCGCGCATCTACGAGGATCTCGACCTCGAGGCGATGAATGTCGCTGCCGCCATGCTCGTGTTCCAGGGCGAATTCGACGCCTTCCAGAAGACGGGGGGCGGTCAGAAGACCACGATATGCGACGTGCGCCACGCCGAGTGGACACAGACCGAACCCCACCGTCTCCGCTTCGACATCACGGCCGACCGCTTCCTGCGGAACATGGTCCGCGCCATCGTCGGGACGCTGATCGACATCGGCAAGGGCCGGATGGCGCCCGAGGCCATGGCGGAGGTCATCGCGTCCAAGGACCGCAGTCGAGCCGGGACTTCTGCGCCGGCGTGCGGCCTGTACCTTTCCCGGGTCGATTACCCCTTCCTCGCGTGAGCGCCCCCGAAACCACCGGCAAGATCTTCGACGGCAAGGTCCTCCGCCGCATCCTGAAGCAGGTCGCCCCGTACCGCCGGCGCTTCCTCTGGACGGGCGTGCTCGTGGTCCTGCTGGCCGGCCTGAGCTGGGTGCGGCCCTACCTGATTCGGGTGGCCCTCGACGACCACATTGCCGTGGGCGACGGGCCGGGCCTGCTGCGCATTTTCCTCATGGTGGTCGGCCTGATTGTGGTCGAGGCCCTGCTCCAGTTCTGGCAGACCTATTGGGCCAACTGGGTCGCCCAGAGCGTGAC
>WTID01000006.1:0-1470 GCA_011522855.1 Flavobacteriales bacterium | reverse complement strand
CCCATCCCGGTCCTTCTGGTGGCCACCCGCATCTTCCAGAAGGCCATCAAGAAGGCGTTCGTCAGCGTCCGCAATGAGGTGGCGCGCATCAACGTCTTCGTCCAGGAGCACGTGACGGGCATGAACATCATCCAGGCCTTCGGGCGGGAGGCCGCGGAACGGGAAAAGTTCGCGGTGCACAACGCCGCGCACCGCGCGGCCAACATCCGCTCCATCTGGGCCTTTTCCATCTTCTTCCCGGTGGTGGAGATGCTGTCGGCCACCAGTGTCGCCCTGCTGCTGTGGCTCGGTGTGGAGGGGGTGGCGAACGGGGACCTGACCCTCGGTGTCGTCCTGCAGTTCATCCTGTATGTCTTCATGCTGTACCGCCCGATCCGCCAGCTTGCGGACCGGTTCAACGTGCTGCAGATGGGCATCGTCAACGCCAACCGGGTGTTCCATCTGCTCGACCTCGATGAGCGGATGCCCGAGCCGCTGCCTCCCGCGGGTGTGGCGGACCAAGCTCCGCTGGAGGGCCACATCGTGTTCGAGGATGTGTGGTTTGCCTACACCGATGAGGATTGGGTCCTGAAGGGCGTCAGCTTTGAGGTCCAGGCCGGCCAGCGTGTGGCCTTCGTCGGCGCCACCGGGGCCGGAAAGTCCAGCATCATCAACCTCCTCAGCCGCCTGTACGAGTTCCAGAAGGGGCGCATCACGATCGACGGGGAGGACATCCGGACCATTCCGCTCGACCGCCTCCGAGCGTCCATCGGGGTCGTTCTTCAGGACGTCTTCCTCTTCACCGGTTCACTGGAGGACAACATCACGCTGTACGACCCCAACATCGCCCGCGAGCGGGTGGAGGAAGCGGTGGACGCCGTGGGTGTCCGGGGCCTCGTGGACCAGCTTCCGGGTGGCCTGGCCTACGACGTCAAGGAACGGGGTGTGATGCTCAGCACGGGCCAGCGCCAGCTGATCGCCTTCGTCCGCGCCTACGCCCAACAGCCGGGCATCCTCATTCTCGACGAGGCCACCAGCAGCATCGACCCTGAGAGCGAACAGCTCATCCAGGCGGCCACTGAGCGCTTGACGAAGGGGCGCACCAGTGTGCTCGTGGCGCACCGCCTCTCCACGATCCGGGATGCGGACCGCATCCTCTGTCTCGATGCCGGGCAAGTGGTGGAGCAGGGCACCCATGACGAACTGCTCGCAGCCAAAGGAGCCTACCACAGGCTCTTCGAGCTCCAATTCGACGCCTGATTCTGGCGTAGTCTGCTTCTGGAGGATATAATGATATAAGCCTAGTGTAAAAGGGTCGAAACAGGAATATGAGCGTCTAGAATGGCTAAGAAATTATGGCGTAATCGCCTAATTTTCAATGCCTTTATCGCTTGTAGAGCTGTGTCACACCTTGCGCCATTCCGTGCCCGGGACCTGATGGTCCTCACCACACTTCTGTGCGCATGTTTCCTTTCCCCCGTCTCCGCCCAA
>WTID01000065.1 GCA_011522855.1 Flavobacteriales bacterium | reverse complement strand
CGTGCCGCCGGAGAACGTGGCCTTCGACGACTTCGGAGGATGATGCGTTTCCGCACCCCCCCTTGGGAATCCGCCAGCCTCGTGCTGGCGGTCCCGTTTGTGGCCGTGACCGTATTCCTTGCCGGATGTGCGGGCGGAAATCAAGGGGCCGATGTCGAGGCGTCCGGTGTCCAGCTCCACCAAGGCGAGGCCCAAGGCACGACGTACAGCATCAAATACCTGAGCGAGGACCGGCTGGACGACGCCGTCTTCGAAGACCTTCTGGAGGTGGTGGATGCCGCGGTCAACCTGTGGCTTCCCGAGAGCACCCTCAACGCCATCAATGCCTGGGACCGAACGGATTCCCTGTTCGGCTTTGTGGACAGCACCCACATCATTGGTCCGTTGTGGGCCTTGTCCGAAGAGCTGCACGAGCTCACCCGCGGCGCCTTCGACCCGACGGTGAGCCCCCTGGTGGAACTCTGGGGCTTCGGCTTGTCGAAGCGGGGCGAGGTCACTCAGGCCGACGTGGACAGTGTTTTGGCCTTTACCGGGCTGCGTCCAGACCGCTTCGACATGAATGAGGAGGAGGCCGATGGATACTACGTGGCCACGTGGGTGCGCAAGGGCGATGCCCGGGCCGCACTCGATTTCAACGCGGTGGCCCAAGGCTACACTGTGGACCTCTTGCTGGAGGCACTCCGTGAGCGCGGCATAGACAACGCCATGGTGGAGCTCGGAGGCGAGGTGGTCTGCCGGGGAGTGAACGCGGCCGGTGAGCCCTGGCGCATCGCCGTGGACCGCCCCATCGTGGGCAGTGGGGCCCAGGATCGCGTCCTGGAAACGGTGGTTTCCGTGCAGGACCGCGCCATCTGCACCAGTGGCAGCTACCGGAAGTTCTATGAACGGGACGGGCGCCGCTTCAGCCACACCATTGACCCGGCCACGGGCTGGCCGGCAGAGCATGGCCTGTTGAGTGCGACGGTGTTGGCGCCGACTGCGGCGTATGCTGATGCGCTGGCTACGGCGTTCATGGTCCTTGGGGCAGAACAGACCCGTGGCTTCCTCGCGGCCTATCCGGATTTGGGTGTGGACGTCCTGTTGATGTCCGACGATGGACAGGGAGGGTACACGGTATGGGCGACCCCCGGGTTCGACGCCGTGTCGCAGCCCCTCTGATCAGGCGCCTTCGGGCAATTCTTCCTTCTGGCAGCGGTCGCCCCGGCTGGCCCCGCAGATGGAGCAGGAGCCGTCCTCATTGTCGAGGAGCGGATTGTTGCTGGAGCAGGTGCCTGCAAATTCGCCGTCCTTCTGGACGAGAATCTTGATGGCGATGCCCGCAAAGCCGAGGGCAAGCAGCCCGATGGTGAGGAGGATGGTCGTGATGGACACCATGCCACAAAGGTAGAATGCGGGACGCAGGCCTCCCGGTTCTGGAGGCCAAAAGGAGGCAACCCAATTGTGTCCATTCCGTAGAAACAAAACGAATGTTCGTTTGGTTACATTGATGATTCGTCGAAAAAACGTATCTTCAGGAACCTTTTTATCCGTCTGATGCCATTCTCCATGAAGCAGTCGATTCATGTGGGCCTGTTGCTTGGCCTCTGCCTTCTCTTCGTTCAAGGTGCTCATTCTCAGGACTGTGCTTGCCCTCCCGTGGCAGACCGGCCCGTGGTGGACTTGACGGATGAGGGAGGGGCTGGAACGGGCACCCGCACGCTCGCTTGCGACACGCTCTACGTGCTGAATGGCTTCGTATACGTGAATTCCGGAGACGTTCTGACCATCGATCCCGGTACGGTCATTCAGGCCAAGCCCGGTCAGGGAGAATCAGCCAGCTGTCTCATCGTGGCCCGCAGCGGTCAGATCGTGGCGGACGGCACCGCCGACTGTCCCATTGTCTTCACGTACGAAGGCGATCCCATGAACGGATCCACGCCCTACAACACCAAGGGCCTGTGGGGAGGCGTCGTGATCAATGGCCATGGCGAGCTCAACACCTATGACGGGGACGACCTCGCGGAGGGCATCATGGACGCTTCCGGTCAGGGCCGCGATGTCTATGGGGCCATGGATTCCAATGGGGACGGAGACAACGACTTCTTCGACAACGCCGAGTCGAGCGGTGTCCTGCGCCATGTGTCCATCCGGCACGGAGGCAGCGAGATGCCGAATCCGCCGGTCAACTTCCAGAACGTCATCAACGGCGACGAGACCAATGGACTCAGCCTCAATGGTGTCGGCTCCGGCACGACCCTGGAGCACATCGAAATCGTCTCTACCCTCGACGACGGCTTGCAGATCATGGGCGGGGCCGCGAGCTTGAAATACGTGGCCGTGGCCTTCTCCTCCGAGGAGAACCTCGAGTTCGACCAGGGCTGGGTCGGCGACATGCAGTACTTCTTCACCTTGATGGATCAAGGGGAGCCGACCGCCAGTTTTGGATGGGACCTTGAAGGGGATGACTTCGAATTCCAGGACGTCACGCTCAGCTTCCTGCCCTACACCAATCCGCAGATTGCCAACTTCACGTCCATCGGCCACTCCGAGGCGGACGCCGTGCGCTGGCACAACGGGGGAGGAGGCCGGCTCTACAACGGCATCTTCCAGAATTTCGGGTTCGGCATTGACCTCGAGGACTTTGACCCCTGTGATGCCTATGAGCTCTTCCTCTTCGGTCAGCTCGAAATCCACAACAACCGCTTCTGGAACATCGGGGACTCGCTTGCCCTCGACACGATGATCCTGTATGAGGGGCCGGTCTGGAATGGCAACATGCAAATCCAGGACCACTTCGTGGCCAACAACAATGTGGGGTCGGATCTGGGCCTCGACGACACGTTCGCCGCCTTGGCGGGATTCGTCACCTCCGGCGTGGATCCGTTCCCGACGGTGACGGACAGCGTCCCCGCCATTCATCAGCCCGTGGGCACCTTCTTCGATCCGGTCAACTACGTCGGCGCTTTTGAGCCCGGCGGGACGAACTGGTTGGCGGGGAGCTACCTCGACCAATTGGGCCTCTTCTATCCAGGCGACATCCCCGGATGCACCTACGACTTTGCGTGCAACTACAATCCGGAGGCCAACGTCGACGATGGTTCCTGTGACCTGGACGCATGCAGCGGCTGCATCTACGAGGAGGCGGCGAACTATGACCCGAACGCGGTCCGCGACGACGGCAGTTGCTCCGGATTTGCCGGAAGCCCGAACTGCGCTACGGACGTGGATGGGGACGGCACCACGGGCGTGAACGACCTGCTCGAAGTCCTGTCCCTCTTCGGTGCAGTCTGCGACTGAATCCGTTCAGCGCTCCCGAACTCCGTACGGCGTCTTTTCACCGGGCACCCACCCGATGCCGAGGGCGGGATGGTGTGCCCTGAACCCGTGGGTCAACAATCCGAGATTGACCCACCACGGGCCTCGCCAATGGGCGTGGAGGACGACCCGATTGTAATGG
>WTID01000103.1 GCA_011522855.1 Flavobacteriales bacterium | reverse complement strand
GGAAGAACTCGCGCTGCTGCTTCTCGATGTCGGTCTTGACCCGGCTCTGGATGTCGTTCTTGAGTTCGAGTACCTGCAATTCCTCGCCGAGGAGTTCCATCACCTTTTCGACCCGTTCCTTGAGGCCTTCCACCTCGAGAAGCCCCTGTTTCTGTTCCTTCTCCGCGTTCATGTTGGCGGCGATGAAGTGAACGAGGAAACGGAGGGAGTCGATGTTCTTGATGGCGATGGCCGCTTCCGAGGGGAGGTTGGGGCTGTGCTGGATCACCTCCATGCTCATTTCCTGGAGGCTCTGCTGGAGCGCCTCCTTCTCGGTGTCCGACCAATCTTCCGGGGCGTCCGGGAAGGGCGTGACCTTGGCCCTCAGGTAGGGCTCCTCGCTCACGACTTCGCCCATCCGGCAACGGCGCTTGCCCTGGATGATGACGGTGTTCGAGCCGTCCGGCATCCGCAACATCTTGACGATGCGGGCCACCGTGCCGACGTCATGAAGGTCGGCGGAGGCGGGATTTTCCACCTCGCTGTCCCGTTGGGTCATCACCCCGATGTCATGTCCTCCCTTGTTGGCCTCCTTGAGCAGCTTGAGGCTCTGGTCCCGGCCGACGTTGATGGGGAGCACCACACCCGGAAAGAGGACGGTGTTGCGAAGCGGCAGGATGGGCAGATCCTCCGGGGTGGATTCGCGTTCCATTGCTGCCTCGTCCTCCGAACTCAGCAGGGGAATGCTGAGTTGGTCGTCGGCCTCATCAGAAAGAAGGTGGTGCAGGGGAATGTCTTCAGGCATCGAGTGGGTGAAGGTCACAAATCGAGCCGGAACGTGACCCGGATCCGCAACGGGGACACAATGTCAGTTGGAGGCACCTTGGACCGCGGCCTGGGCATGCAGGGCTGACAGATTGTCTCGCGCGGCGGCCGAAAGGGTCTGGTTTCGACGGGCCATCACCGTTTCGGCTGTCCTGAGCATGCGATCGAGATCATGCAGGTCGGTTTTTCCGGACCGGGCGTCATGCCAGGAGAACGGGGCGAGGTGCTTCGGGGGAAAGCCCGCGTCGAAGACCACGCAGGCCGGCCCCAGGATGGTGCCCGTGTTGAGGGTGGTGCCGATGCCACATTTGCTGTGGTCGCCCATGAGCACCCCACAGAACTGCAGGCCCGAGTCCTCCATCTGTCCCTTGGCGTGCGACCATTGCCGAACGAAGCCGTAGGTATTCTTCAGGTTGCTCGAGACGGTTCCGGCCCCGAGGTTGCACCAGCGGCCGATGACGCTGTTGCCGAGGAAGCCGCCGTGCGCCTTGTTGGCCCAGCCCTGAAAGTTCACGTTGGCGATTTCGCCGCCGACCTTGCAATGCGGACCGATGACCGTAGCGCCCCGGATGTGGGCCCCGGTGCGGACCACAGCCCCTTCGTGGACCACGACCGGCCCTTCGAGATGGCTGCCGGGCTCGATTCTTGCGCCCGGACCGATGACGATGGCCCCGCCGGAGGTGTCCAGGGTGGCGGCCCGGACCACAGCATCTCCGGCGACCAGGACCTGGTGCGCCGGTCCATACATCTGCGTCGGAAGCTCCACCTGGGCCGGGTGCAGTGCCCAGTTCGACCGCAGCGCATCGAGGTCGCGCGCCAACTGGTCCTCCAAACCGGAGAACAGGTCGTTGGCGTGGTCGAGCATCCTCGGGGCACGGGGTGCCGTAATGGGGGACGTTTCCTCGCTGGACAGGGCAGTGCCCAGCGTCAAGGGAGTGCCCTGATGTTCCAGGCGCCGAGGTCCGGCCGAGATCAGGTCAGCCGCTGTGTCGGCGTCGGGTATCCAACGGGAATTCACGTACAGCTCACCGGTCTCCCCCCTGTCCGCCAGCTCCTGTTCGACCCGGGCCCACCGTTCGCGTTGTGTGAAGGCACCATGTCGGATTCCTTCAACACCCTTCACAAGGTGAAAAGGGTAGAGGCGACGGCATGCGTTGTCGTCGAACAGGTGAATTGTGGGCATGGGCATCTGCTCTGGGGGCCTGCCGAATTTACGTCCGGAGCAATCTTTGATAAACATCCGGAAGGACTGGGTGTTGAAACAGACGTGAGCGCACTCGTGCAGGAATTCTCCATCAAGGATCTCGAGCATTTTACCGGGATCAAGGCCCACACCATCCGGGCGTGGGAGCAGCGATATGGCCTGCTGAATCCGAGGCGCACGTCCACCAACATCCGGTACTACACGAGCGAAGACTTGAAGCTGTTGCTCAACGTCAGCCTGTTGAACCAGAACGGCCACAAGATTTCGCACATCGCGGCCATGGGCGAGGGCGAAATGGGGAATGCGCTTCGGGCCCTCGAGACCGTATCCGATCGGGAAGACCATTGGCTCGGTATGTTGAAGATCAGCATGCTCAACTTCGACGAGCAGTTGTTCCGCAGCGTCTCCAAGACCTTTGAGGAGCAATCCGGATTCAGTGACCTGCTGTTGCGGCTGTACCTGCCCTTCATGGGGCAGATTGGCATGCTGTGGTTGACCAATGCCATCTGTCCGGCGCACGAACACTTCGTGAGCAACCTCATCCGGCAGCGGCTCTTCCGCGCTGTGGATGAGTTGCCCTCGGTCGATCCATCCTACACGGGGTCCGTGTTTGCCTTGTTCCTTCCCGAACGAGAAATCCATGACATCAGCCTGCTGATGGTGCATTACCTGTTGCGGAGTGCGGGGTACAAGAGTCTGTTCCTGGGACAATCCGTCCCACTCGAGGACCTGACCCAGCTGGACGCTCAATTTCCCGAGCTCAACTGTGTGGCGTACTGTACGACGTATCCCGCAGAGAATGGGGTAGAGGATTATTTCAATCGGGTGCTCCGTGAATCTTCGAACACCTCGCTCCGCTTCCATTATGCGGGCAGGGTGTTCAATGGGGTCGAAAGTCCCTCCGAGCGCATCGCCTGTCACAGCGATGGACAGTCCTTGCTGGGCTCCCTGCTCAATCTTTGATTGTTTCACGAATGGCGTAAGGGGCTCAACAAAGCCCAGTGTTTTCGCGCCCAAACGACATTTTGTTCATTGTTGGGTTGAAAAAGTTGAACAGACGCTTGGTTGGTCCGAAGTTTTGTTCAATCTTTGAGCCACAACGCTGAACAAGATGTCGACGATTGAATTCAACAACCTGCTGACCAGTCACCAGGATTTCCTGTCCGGTTTCGCCATGGGCTTCACCCGGGATCGGGAGGACGCCAACGATCTGGTCCAGGAGACGTTCGTCAAAGCCCTTCGCTACAAGAACAACTTCAAGGAGGGAACCAACATCAAAGGGTGGCTCTACACCATCATGCGGAACATCTTCATCAACAATTACAAGCGGAAGCGGTTCCAGAACACCATTGTCGACCAGACCGAGAATCAGTACTTCCTGAACGCCAGCCAGGATTACCATCATGACTCGGTCACCACGTTGATCAACATCGACGACAT
>WTID01000100.1 GCA_011522855.1 Flavobacteriales bacterium | reverse complement strand
GCTTTGGCGGAGAGAGAGGGATTCGAACCCCCGGTACCTTGCGGTACAGCGGTTTTCAAGACCGCCGCAATCGACCACTCTGCCATCTCTCCGATGGAATCCCAAAGGTAAGGGAGCGCCCATGCCCGGCCGAGAACAGGGCCGCAGGAGAAAACGTAATTTTCAAACGTGAACCTGATCGTCCTGTCCATTCCGGTGTTTTTCGGCCTGATCGCCCTCGAGGTGGTGTGGGACCGTTGGCGTGGACTCGGACTCTATCGACTTGGGGACAGCCTGGCCAACATCGGGTGCGGCATCATGGACCAGAGCAGCGGACTCTTCTCCAAGGTCCTCACCGTGGGAGCGTACACGGCCGTTTTCCATGCTACCGCCGGAGCGCGTTCATGGGAATTTTCCACGGGATTCGCCGTGTGGATTGCCGCCTTCATCCTCACGGATTTCGCTTATTACTGGGCGCACCGACTAAGCCACGAGGTCAACCTGCTTTGGATTGGCCACTCCGTTCACCACCAGAGCGAGGACTACAACCTCGGGGTGGCCCTTCGCCAAAGCGTCCTTCAGAAAGTGCTCCTCATGTGGGTCTATTGGCCACTGGCCATGGTCGGCTTCCCTCCGGAGATGTTCCTCACGAGCATGGCGATCAACCTGCTCTACCAGTTCTGGATCCACACCGAACTCATCGATCGGATGGGACCGCTGGAGTGGGTGTTGAACACCCCCTCACACCACCGGGTCCACCATGGACGCAATCCGGAGTACATCGACCGGAACCACGCCGGCGTGCTCATCATCTGGGACCGGATGTTCGGCACGTTCCAGGAGGAAATCGTCAAGCCAACCTACGGCGTGACCCGCCCGACGGACTCGTTCAATCCGGTTTATGCCCAATGGAAACCCGTGGCCGACCTGTGGCGCGACCTGCGCGCCATTCCTGGCTGGTTGGACCGTCTTCGCTTTCTCTTCGCTCCACCGGGATGGTACCCGGACAGCGTGGGCGGACCCCAGGCTGCCCCGGCCATCACCGGAGGCGAAGTCAAGTTCAATCCAAGACCATCCAATGCCCTCGCCTTGGCGCTCCTGTTCCGCTGGGTGCTGCTCCTCGCCGTCGCCCTCGGGGCATTGCAATCCGCTCAAACCAGCACGTCTGAATCCCTCGCCCTCATGCTGGGCTGGGTCTTCTGTGCGCTGGCTGCAGTCGGTGAATTGTGGAACAAGGGCTGGGGGTGGGGAAGGCTCCTCTTCGCCGTGGGCGTCGATGTGGCCTTCGTCCCGGTGGCCGTCCTGCTTGTTGGCGGGATGGGCTGGGGTTACCTGCCCAAGGTGGCCTTGGCCTTGCTGTCTGCGGTCGTGACAGTCTGGGCACTTTCAGCGTCCAAGCGCCGATAGGTCACCCAAAGCTTCCATCCCACAACGGCCTTCTCGAATCCATTCAAGCGCGTCAAGTCCGGCTTCGTGTGAATCTTCGGAAGCAGGAGCTTGTTCAGCCGGCTGAGGAATCGATACCAGGACAGTCGCATGGCCTCAGCGGGGGGTGATGTGCATGCAAATGCCCTCGGGGATGATGAGAATCTTGCCTTCGTTCTGCATGTCCTTGAGGATGGTCTGCATGGCCCAGGTTGGGCCTCCGCAGGTCACGGACTCGTTGGGACGATCGATGAAGGCCACGTCGAAGCTCGCCCCGTAGCTGTGGCTGCTCTTGCCCTTGAAGGCATTGGCATTGCGCCGGCGCAGGCGGTTCTGCTGCGATTGGGTTCGGGTCAGGCTCGTGATGCGGATCGAGGCACCTTCGTCCGCCGTGCCTTCCATGGCATCCGCAAAGCGGTTGGCCATGTCCTCGAGCACCTCCCGTGCGGCAGGAAGCAGGAACGGCTCACTGTGTGATAGTCCGGACAGGTGGTATCCACGACCCACTTCGGGAATCCGCTCGAGGTCACCCCGCTCGGCGCCGGCCGCCAAGGATGCCTTCGATTTGACATAGAAGCTTCCGGGCAGGGTCCGCGCCCGCTTCTGGTGCTGGGTGTACGGGTTCCGTGCCAACTTCATCGTGTACTTGGAGCAGCTGCAGGGAGCAATGCCCTTCCGAGGCAACGGTCCAGTCGGAGCGGGATTGACGGCAGACTCACTCACTTCCGGCACCGCCACCTCCTGACGCACCGAAGCCACCGGGGCGGACTCCACCTGCCGGTTCTCCACCGGTGTGACCTCGGCCTCAACGGGAGCATTCATCACGGAGACGCGCCCCTCGGTTTCCATCTCCTCGTGGCTTCCGGATTCCGGCACCACCGCAGCAATGCACCAACTCGCGAGAACGAGGACTCCGGCCACGGCACCGATGCGATCCCAACGGAGTCGCATGGTCTTTGGTTTCTGCATGTCTTGCAAATTGGGGGAGAGAAACGGAGGAAACCGAAGAAGGGGGACAGGGTGGTCAACCCGGCCCTGTGGATTTCCTCATTGGATCATCCGGCCTTGAATCGGGCAATGGCCTGCCGCGTGAAGTCCGACAGCACCAACCGGCCAGAAATCGCCGCACGCTCTGCAAGCAGATCATCCCAGTCCTCCGTGCCACGCCAAAATGTGGCCTTCATCTCGGCCATCGCCTCCGGATTGGACGCCGCCAGCCGGCCCACGAGGGCATCCACAGCCTCATCCAGCGCGGCCGCATCGTCATGGACGGAAGCGTACAGCCCCCGTGCTGCAGCCCACTCGGCCGAGCGCCATTCTGAGGCATCGATGGCCAACTGGCTCATGGCCGACACACCCAGCTTGCGCTCCACGGCCGGTCCCACCACGAAGGGACCAATGCCGACCGCCAATTCACTGAGCTTCACGGCTGCGTGCTTCGTCGCGAGACAGTAGTCCACGGCCGAGGCCACACCGACTCCACCTCCGACCGCCTTGCCCTGCACCCGGCCGACGATCAGCTGGGGAATCGAGCGCATGGCGTTGATGACGTTGGCAAAGCCCATGAAGAACTGGAAGCCCTCGGCCTCGTCGGAGATGGCCACGAGCTCGTCGAAGGAGGCTCCGGCACAAAAGGCCCGGTCACCGGCTGACCCCAGCACGACGACACGCACATCGGAGCGCTCGCCCAAGCCACGGATGGTGTCCGCCAGTTCGGCGAGCACCGCGCCAGGCAAACTGTTGGACCGGGGGTGGGCAAACGTCACGACCGCAACACCGCGGTCATCCACAGTACACCGGACGCCTTCAACCAGATCGGTGGCGAACATCAACGGTCGGCGATGGGCTGGACCGGACGGGCGTTGTGACCGGTGTAGACTTGGCGCGGACGGCCGATGGGCTCCCCGGCCTCGCTCATCTCCTTCCACTGGGCAATCCAGCCCGGAAGACGTCCGAGGGCGAACATGACCGTGAACATCTCGGTCGGGATGCCGAGCGCACGGTAGATGATGCCGCTGTAGAAGTCCACGTTGGGGTAGAGGCCGCGCTGCACGAAGTACTCATCCTT
>WTID01000219.1 GCA_011522855.1 Flavobacteriales bacterium | reverse complement strand
GACTTCGACGGCCTGCTCATGTGGTGGGGCACCCTGAACGGTCCGGTCAGCCCGCCGGGCACCTACACCGCCCAACTCATCGTGGACGGCGACACGGCCACCACCTCGTTCGAGATCCTGCCCGACCCCCGGACGGACGCCTCCGTGGAGGATTTGCAAGCGCGGTTCGACTTCCTCCAATCGGTGCGCGACAAAGTCGACGAGACCCACGACGCCATCCGCCACATGCGGGCCACCCGGAGCCAGATCGGCGCGCTGTCCGCTCGCCTCGACGAAGAGAACCACGCCGAGGTCATCGCCACCGGAAAGCGGCTCGACTCCGCGATGGTGGCCATCGAAGAGGTGCTCTACCAGACCAAGCTGAAGAGCAACCAGGACATGTTGAACTACCCCATCCGGCTCAACAACAAGCTGGCCCACGTCGGCTCGCTCGCCAGCATGGGCCTCTACCGCCCCACCGAACAGATGGTCGGCGTGCGGGACGACATCACCGCGCAAATCGACGCCCAGCTCGCCCTGTGGTACGCCCTGCGCGACGCCGACGTCCCCGCCCTGAACGCCCTCATCCGCGCGAGCGAGATCGACCTCATCGGCGTCCCCGAGGACTGACCGCATCCCGGGAAACGCAACGTTGGGCGTTGTGCCCGAGTTTTATGGCCATGCGCCGCCTTGACCTTGTCCGGCTCGGATCCAGACCGGATCCGGGGAATGCGTGGTCAACGTGGACCCTCGCGCTCGGTGTGATGCTCATCGCGGCGATGGGACAGGCCCAGGTCGTGGAGCCGTTCGACATCCGGTACCAGACGCAGCAGAACGGCGGCATCGTCTTTCTCGCCAACAGCACGATGTACTGCGGCGGCGGCAACAACTGCACCCAGACGCAGCAGGCCATGCCCTCGAGCAATTGGTCCCAGGACAACAACAATGACCACAACATGGTCTACTACGACGGGGACAACGACCCCGACACGTGGTGCTCCTCCTCCGACAGCCTGGCCCTGGGGCTCTGCGCCGACATCAGCTTCGCCGGGCTCTACTGGGCTGGACGGCTCGGCAACGGGTTCGTGCCCAATGAATCCCTCCGGGACCAGGTCAAGATCCGGTCGGCGGATGACCAGCCGTATCTCGACATCGAGGCCGATGAGGAAATCGAATTCGATGCGTCCAACGTCGACAACTACTGCTGCTTCGCGGACATCACCGACTGGATGCAGGAGCAACCCGTCAACGCCCGGGTGACCGTGGCCAACGTCATCGCCGACGAGGACAATTCCTCCTGGGGCGGGTGGGTCCTCATCCTGGTTTACGCCGATGCGCTGGAGCCCATGCGCAACCTCACCGTCTTCGACGGACTCGCCATGATCACCTCGGGCTGGGGCGGTGGCGGCGACAACAGCACCGTCGACGTCGACATCTCCGGGTTCCTCACGCCTCCGCTGGGACCGGTGGACTTCCAACTCGGCGTGGTGGCCTATGACGGAGATCGGGGATCGGATGGCGATCAACTCGGGTTCAATGGCACCGGCGGGTTCGAATACATCTCCGACGCCACCCACCCCATCAACAACGCATTCAACAGCACCCACAGCACGGGGGGCACCATGAATCCCTTCCGAATTCCGGCGCCCAACAACACCCTCGGACACGACGCCAACGTCTTCATTCCCGACAACAGCGGCTACGACTTCCTCCCCAACAACGCCACCGACGCCACCATCCGGGTGACGACCGGAGGAGAGTCCATCACGCTGCACGCCATCACCTCCTCCATCGATGTGTACGAACCCGACCTCCGGGCCACGGTCTACATCGAAGACCTGAACGGCGGGGTGGCCGAACCCGGCGACATCCTCCAGTACACGGTCGTGGGCAAGAACCTCGGCTCGGACGCCGCCGTGAATGTCGAACTCTCGAAGACCCTCGACCTGCGGACGACCTACCTCCCCGGCACGCTGTTCTGGCTGGCCGGCCCCCTCTCCGGAACCATGACCGATGCGGAGGGCGACGACGAAGGGGAGTTCCTGGCCGACGAGGAGACCGTCCGCGTCCGGGCCGGCGTCGGAGCCAATGCCGGGCAAGGCGGACTGCTCGAAAATGACCCGCTCGGTGTGGACAGCGTGGCCTTCCGTTTCCAGGTCCAGCTGACCGACGACTGCCTCCTGCTCCAATGCGACGGCACCCTGACCGGGGTGGCCCAGATCACCGGAGCGGGCGACATCTCCGGCAACCCACAGGACAACGACGGTCAGAGTGCCCTTGTCGACGCCAACGGCTGTCCGGTGGAGGCCGTCACCACCCTCGAGGTCCAGACTGGAGTCTGCCCGCCCGTCCTCATCGAGCCCGTCGGAACCACCTGCCTTGGCAGCGACATCGCCCTGGAGGTGCCCGAATTCATCAACAACCCCATCGCCGAGTCCCTCGCCAACTACACCTGGACGGGTCCCGATGGGTTCTCGGCCAACACGGCCTCTGCCCTGATCGAGAGTGCCCAGTTCGAGAATGCCGGCAACTACCTGCTCGAGGTGACCTTCACTGGACTCGAGTGCCTGCTGTCCACGGCCGACTTCGACCTGCTCGTCCACCAGCCCGCGCCACAGTTCACCCCGCCGCCGTCCCAGTGCGACGGCGACAACGCCTTTGCCTTCACCGGCTCGGGCGCCCAATTCATCGGCCCCGAATACACCTGGTCCTTCGACGGTGGCGTCCCGGCCAGCGGAACCGGAACCCAGGTCGACAGCATCCACTTCGCCGAGGTCGGCTGGCACCCGGTGACCCTCACCCTCGACGAAATCGGCTGCACGAACAGCATCACCGACTCCATCTTCGTCGAGCAGACCCCCACCCTCGCGCCCTTCGCGGTCAACGTCTGGCCGGAGGAGGGCTGCTTGCCCCTCACCGTCAACTTCGCGGATGCGGAGACCCTGTGGCCGCTCGATTACCATTGGCATTTCAGCGACGGCACATCCAGCCTGCAGGACGCGCCGGCCCATCTCTTCACTGAAAGCGGCACCTTCAGCGCCTCGGTCGACGTCGTGTCCACCGGCAATTGCCCGGCCACCCTGTCCTTTGACCTGCCCCAGACCATCACCGTCTACCCGCCGCCGCAAGTCGGTTTCGAGGTCGAGCCCACCGTGGTGGACCTCTTGACCCCCATCGTCGACATCACCTCGATGGCCCAGGAGAACGCCGACGTCACCTACTGGATGTCCGATGGAGGAAGCCTTGGCAGTGCCGACGGCAGCTACATCTTCAGCAACGGGGGCACCTTCGACATCGTGCAGACCGTCATCAGCCCCTTTGGCTGTGCGGCGACCGCCACCGCCGAGGTCGTGGTCAACGGGACCATCTTCTTCGCGCCGAGCGCCTTCACACCGGACGGGGATGGCATCAACGACTTCTGGTTGCCTTCCGCCTTGGGCGTGACGGAATACCACATGGACGTCTACAACCGATGGGGAGCCGTGCTCTGGACCTC
>WTID01000019.1 GCA_011522855.1 Flavobacteriales bacterium | reverse complement strand
TTGCCGTTCAACCGGAGCGTGCCGACCTCGTCGACCCTCAAGGAGGGCTGAGTCGCCAGGGCGGAAGGAGCGGTCAGCCGTGTTCGGCGTCGGCGAGGGGGCCGGCGGACAGCCAGAGGACCGCGAAGAAGAAGGCGTAGATCGAGAGGGACTCGAAGAGGCTGGGGACGTGGGTCACGCCGGCCATTTCCCGGCTGTTCAGGAAGAGGAAGACCGCATTGAACAACGCGGTTCCGGCGAGGGCACCGAGGGCGGTCGAGGCGAGTTTCTTCTTTCTCCGTGAGGACATGGCGGGATTGAAAATATCCCAGATGGCCGGCCTTCCCAATGACTTCCGTCATCCTACAGAGATGCGGCGCAGATTCTCCTCAATTCCTACAGGGCAATTCTCCCGAGTCTTGAACACAGCCTTGAGGCAACGGCGTATCTTGTATTCATGAGCCAATCACGCTTCTGTCTTGCCTTCCTGTTGCTGTCCGGGGGAGTCTCCAGCAACCTGTTCGCGCAGGACGTCCCGTCCACGCAGTTCAAGATGTTCGGTCACTTCACTTCGACCATCGAACAGGGCGAGGACGAACAATTCAGTGACATCAGCCTGGGCGAACACGACCTGTTCGTGCAAAGCACGATCACCCCGAAAATCTCCTTCCTGGGAGAAACCGTCGTGGCCCCGTTGAATGCAGCCGGGCACAATGCAAGCGACTTCAAGGTGAGCATCGAGCGGGCCCGCATCAAATACGAAGTCCGGGAATGGCTCGGGGTCATCGTGGGAAAAATGCACACCCCGGTCAACTATTGGAATGATGTCTACCACCACGGCCGGCTGTTCTTCCCGACGATCGATCGGCCACGTTCCTTCGGAACTCACGTGCCCATCCACACGCTGGGCATCCGCCTCCAAGGTCAGAACATTGGAAGGCTCAAATTCGGATATGACCTGGTCATCGGCAACGGCATGAGCTCCAATGACCTCACGGATGGCAACTTCCAGAAGTCCTTCACCGCCGCCATCCACATCAAACCGGAGAAGCAGACACGGATCAATCTGAGCCTGTACCGGGACATCATCTACAACAACATGGTCGGTGCCCACGCGGGACACGCAGGGAGCAGTCACTACACCATGGGGGATGCCGGATGGCATCCGGTCAACCTCGATTATGAGCTGTATTGTTTCAGCTTCTATCGGAACAAGGGCAAATGGGAAGTGCTCTTCGAGGGGACCCTGAATCGGACGGGGCTGGCCGACAACAACGATCCAGACCTGACAGCCGGACTGACCACGGAGCGGTCAGCCAACACCACGACCTACCTCTATGCGGGACGCAAAGTGAGCCCCCGGGGACGGCTGTATGCTTTGGCCGACCGGTGCCGGACCCAGGCCATCGACTTGCACATCAAATCCAACGACTTGCTCAAAGTGGGTTTGGGATGGCAGCATGAATTCAGTGCGTTCATCAAGACCCAGATTCAAATCGAGCGGTACACGGGACGGGAGGGATTCGAGATTCCCGCGGATGACAAGTGGGAGACCAAGTTTCGCGTGGCCTATTGCCTGCAATGATGCGTTGGATTTTGATCAACTTCCTGCTGATGCTGACCCCCATGGTCTGGGGGCAGGATGCTGTGGCGATTGCCAAGGACATCGGCAAGGTGGAGTGGACCAAGGACGACATTCAAGCCGTCTTCCTCGGGGAGCGCTCGACGTGGCCAAACGGCCGGGGTGTCGTGGTGGTCTTGCCCTCCAGCAAGAGTGATTCTTTCGAGAAGACGGCCCAATGGGCCTTTGAGACCGATGGGTTCGAATACCAGAAGTACTGGCTGTCCCAGGTCTTCCAGGGCCGCGCCAACCCCCCGATTTACCTCGAGGACGAAGACGCCGTCATGGACTTTGTGGAGAACCACCCCGGATCCATCGGACTCCTTCACCAAGTGCAGGCCCCTGCGGAATTGAGGCTGAGCCTCCGATGAGCCGATTGAACTCACTGGTCGCGAGAATTTGGGGGCCTTTCTTCGCCCTTTCCCTGGCTTTCATGTTGCTCGTCGGGTTCTATGTCCCTCGCCAACAGCAGCGCTCCCTCATCGAATTTCAGCGGCAGGAACTCTCCGTCATGGCCAAAACCATCGCCCGCACGATGGGGATTGCCGCCGAACGGGACCAGCTACAGGACATCCCCTTGTACTTCCGGGCCATCGAGAATCAGGAAAGCATTCAATTCAGCGCCTTGCAGTTCGAAGGCGACGATGTGTTCATCACGAGCCCGCCCGGCATCGCCGCGGACCGATTCCAGCCCAATGACCCCCTGCTCGTGGAGGTGCCCTTCGAAGGCGGCGCTTACCGAGGCACCATTTATGTGAAAGGGTCACCCTCGTATTCGCAACTGCAGCTGGAGAAACTGACGCTGCCAATCCAAGTGGCCCTGAGCTTGGTCCTGATCGCCATGGTCGGATTGTATCTGTTTCTTCTGACCCGGGTGTCTCGCCCCCTGCAATCCCTGCGCATGACGGCAGAAACCCTGCGCCGGGGGGAGCTCGATGAGCCGGTCGACACACGCCCCAGAATCACCGAAGTCCGGGCACTCAACCTTGCGCTGGAACGCCTACGGAGCGGACTCAAGGAGCAACGGGAGACCAATGCCCTGCTTACTCAGGGAATGGAGCGGGAGATTCGGCGCCAGACCAAGGACCTGCGCAAAACCCTCGACGAGCTCAAGGACAGCCGGAATCTGTTTGGAAGCGTCATCGAATCCGCCCTCGATGCCGTGGTGCTCGCCGACGGCAAGTCCCGCATCATCGAATGGAACCGAAAAGCCGAGCTCATCTTCGGATGGACCCGAGAGGAGGCTGTGGGCAAAACCTTGGGCGAGCTCATCATCCCGCACGCCTTCCGGGAAGGACACTCCAAGGGCATGGACCATTACCATTCGACAGGTCATGGCCCGGTACTCAACAAGTCCTTTGAAATTCAAGCCCTCCGAAAAAGCGGTGAGGTGTTCGACATCGAACTCTACATCACCGATGTGCGGGTCGACAACGAAATCATCTTTTCCAGCTTCATCCGGGACATTACGGAACCCAAAAAGCTGCGGGTCGACCTCGAGCAGGAACGGACGCTCAGTGCCAGCCTGCTCAATGGACTGCCCCTCATGGTCAGCCTGAAGAACGAGGACCTTCAGTTCACCTTCGTCAACGACAACGCTTGCACCGTCTTGGACCGGACACGAGAGGAGCTGCTCGGTAAAGAAGAAAGAGAGGTGTTTTCTGAAGATTGGGTTGAGGATTCCATCGCCCTCGACCGGGCGGGCTATGAAGGCAAGGATGTCCCCATGAGGGAGCGGGCATTCATGGTGAACGGCCGAGAAGAGAAATACGTCATCGGCCGTTACCAGTTCAGCATCGGCGATGACAAGCCCGTTCGATACCTGCTGACCTACGGCTTCAACATCACCCAGCTGAAGGAGATCCAGGCCGAATTGGAAACCGCCCTCAAGGCCAAGGACGAATTCCTCGCCACGGTCTCCCACGAGATCCGCACCCCGCTGCACAGCATCATCGTCCTCGCCAACCTCCTCAACGAGGAAGGAAGAGAGGAAGAAGCCGAACAGTTCTCCCAAAACATCCACACCTCTTCCCAGCATCTGCTCGATCTCGTCAACGACATCCTGGATTTCTCGAAAGCCGAAGCCGGCAAACTGGAATTGGCTCCCTCCCCCATGAATCTGGACGAATTCCTCCAGAACCTCGATTGGGTCGACTCGGGCCAGCGGAAGGAAACCGTCCAATTCACCAAGACCCTATCCGGTTGTGAGGGCCTCAAGGTGGAATGCGACGCCACCCGCCTCAACCAGGTCCTGAACAACCTGCTTTCCAATGCGTTCAAATTCACCGAACAGGGCGAAGTCAGGCTGACTGTGGAATGCGAGCGAAAGGGCAATGAGGCCCAGCTGCACTGGTCCATCCGGGACACGGGCATCGGCATCTCCGACGAGAACCGCGACCTGATCAAGCAGGCGTTCCACCAGGCCCACACGGGAATTGCCCGTCAATTCGGTGGAACCGGTCTGGGGCTGGGCATTGTGGTCCGCATCCTCAACCTGATGGACTCCGACCTGCACATCGACAGTGAACTCGGCAAAGGGTCCGAATTCAGCTTCACCCTGGCTCTTCCCATCCTCCAAACCGAAACAAGCACCCCTGTTGTCGAAGGAATCGGGGAAGCCAACCCGGAGGGCCTGCGCATGTTGTATGTGGAGGACATGCTCCCGAACCAGATGGTGATGCAAGCCATGTGCAAACCGTGGAACCTCGACCTCACCATCGCCGATTCCGGCCCGTCCGCCCTCGAACTCATCGGCTCCCAACCCTTCGACCTCATCCTGATGGACATCCAGATGCCCGGAATGGACGGCATCGAGACCCTTCAGCGGATGAAGACGCTCGACATCCACCTCCCCCAGGTGCACGCCTTCACGGCCCATGCCGGCAACGACGACCGCACCAAATATCGACAGCTGGGCTTCGACGGCGTCCTGACGAAGCCCATCACGCCGACAGAGCTGGAGGAATTCCTCAAAACCCACGTCCATGCCCGCCACAACCGCAACTGAGTTCGACGCTGCGTTCTTCCGCGGCCTGTTCGGGACGGACGAGGCCAGCTGGGCCGAATTCATCAGCGTGTCCCTCACCAGCTTCAAAGAGGCTCGGGAACAAATGGCCGAAGCCATTTCAACAGGAGATATGGAGACCATCTCCAAAGTGCGGCACGCCATCGGCCCCTCGCTGATCCAGTGGGGTGCTGTCACACTGGAAAGATCCCTTCGCCAGTTGGACACCTCGAACATGGGGGAATCCTGGCCTTCCATCGGACCCGAATTCGACGCCCTGTTGGCCGCCTTCGACACCCTCTGAATGTCAAGGTCCTCTTCAACAAAAAGGGGCCTCGCGGCCCCTTTTTTCGTTTGATTTGCTGATGTTCCGCCTCAGGCCATGCGGGCCTTCAGTTCACCGTCAATGGCATCGAGGAACTCCTCGGTGGTGAGCCAGTGATCGTCCGTCATCGCCTTCTCGTGGATGAGCAGGGCGAGGTCCTTGGTCATGCGGCCACCCTCGACCACATCAATGCACACCTGCTCCAAGGTCTGGGCGAAGTTGCGCAGGGCGTCGTTGCCGTCCAGCTTGCCGCGGAAGTCGAGTCCCCGAGTCCAGGCGAAGATGCTCGCGATGGGATTGGTGGACGTCTTCTTGCCCTGCTGGTGCTGGCGGTAGTGACGGGTTACGGTGCCATGAGCCGCCTCGGCCTCCATGGTCTTGCCATCAGGTGTCACGAGGGTGGACGTCATCAGGCCGAGGGATCCGAAACCCTGGGCCACGGTGTCGGACTGCACATCGCCGTCATAGTTCTTGCACGCCCAGACGAATCCGCCGTTCCACTTCATGGCCGCAGCGACCATGTCGTCGATGAGGCGGTGCTCGTAGGTGATGCCGGCGGCCTCGAACTGATCCGCAAACTCGCTGTCGAACACCTCCTGGAAGATGTCCTTGAAGCGGCCGTCGTACGCCTTGAGGATGGTGTTCTTCGTGGAGAGGTACAGGGGCCATCCCTTGGACAGGGCCTGGTTCATGCAGCTGCGGGCGAAGCCATAAATGCTTTCGTCCGTGTTGTACATGCTCATGGCGACACCGCCCTCGCCCTCGAAGTTGTAGACCTCCCATTCAGTGGGCTCGCCACCGCCTTCGGGAATGAACGTCATGGTCAGCTTGCCCTTCCCCTGGATCACCGCGTCCGTGGCCTTGTATTGGTCACCGAAGGCGTGACGGCCGATGCAGATCGGCTGCGTCCAACCCGGCACCAGGCGCGGGACATTCTTCATGATGATGGGCTCGCGGAACACCGTTCCTCCGATGATGTTGCGGAGCGTTCCGTTGGGGCTGCGCCACATCTTCTTCAGACCGAATTCCTCCACACGCTGCTCGTCCGGCGTGATCGTCGCACACTTGATGCCGACGCTGTGCTTCTTGATGGCTTCAGCCGCGTCCACCGTGATCTGGTCGTTGGTTTCGTCGCGCTTCTCGATGCCGAGGTCGTAGTAGAGCAGCTCGATGTCGAGGTACGGCAGGATGAGCCGGTCCTTGATGAATTGCCAGATGATGCGGGTCATCTCATCGCCGTCGAGCTCGACGACGGGATTGTGGACCTTGATCTTTTCCATGGTCAGTCAGGTGTTGGGCCGCTCTCCGGTGTCGGAAGGACGGGGCGCGAAAGTATGGCCCGCCTGCGGGGCAGGTCAAATCGTGTCCTCAAGACACGCACAGAAGGGTGCAGCCGAAGCTCAGGCGAGCTCGCGCTCGCTGAAGTAGAAGCTGCCCTCGATGGCCGCGTTCTCGTCGCTGTCACTGCCGTGGACGGCATTGGCGGCGATGCTCTCGGCGAAGTCGGCACGAATGGTGCCGGGCGCCGCCTCGGCCGGGTTGGTGGCTCCGATCAGGGTGCGGAAGTCGGCCACGGCGTTGTCCTTCTCGAGGATGGCGGCGACGATGGGGCCACTGCTCATGTACTCGGTGAGCTCACCGAAGAAGGGACGCTCGCTGTGCACGGCGTAGAACGCCTGAGCATCGGCAATGGTCAGACGGGTCCACTTCATTGCCTTGATGGTGAATCCAGCTTCGATGATGCGGTCGATGATCTTTCCGGTGTTGCCGGCGCCGGTGGCGTCGGGCTTGATCATGGTGAACGTGCGGTTGGTGGCCATGGTCCTTTGGATTGATTGTGTGCGCTTTCGCGCCGCAAAAATAGCGCAGGGCAGGGCCATTCCGCGCCATGGGCGAATTTTGATCCATGTCAGCCCGTGGAATCTCTCCCCTCTTCGCCTGCATCGTGACCGCCTCGCTGGCGCTCTTGCCGGCCTTGGCCTTGGCTCAGCCCATCCAGACCTGGCGGCTCGGGCCAGACACCGACACGGAGGCCACGCCGCTCGGAGGCATCGTGCTGTCGGGCGGTGCCGGGGAAGTCGACCCCGCCATGCAGTGGTTCCTCCAACAGGCTGGCGGCGGCGACGTGCTCATTCTCCGGGTGAGCGGATCGGACGGGTACCAGGACTACTTCTACACCGAGCTCGGGGTCGATGTCGCCAGCGTGGAGACCATCAAATTCACGGCGCCCTCGGCCGCCTCTGCCGACTATGTCGTGCAGCGCATTGCCGAAGCCGAGGCCGTCTGGCTCGCCGGCGGCGACCAAAGCAACTACGTCAACTACTGGCAAGGCACCCCGGTCGAGGACGGGCTCCACGCACTCGTGGCCCGGGGCGGCGCCATCGGCGGCATCTCGGCGGGCATGGCCATCCTCGGTGGCGGCTACTTCGCGGCAGGCAACGGCACGGTTTACAGCGACGAGGCCCTCGCCAACCCCTACGATGAGGACGTCGACGTCCGCCACGGGGATTTCCTCGAACTGCCCCACCTCTCCAACACAATCACCGACACCCACTTCGACGATCCGGACCGCCGCGGCCGGCTGTTGACCTTCCTCGCCCGGCTCTCGGTGGACCACGGCGTCCAGCTGCCTCGGGCCATCGCCTGCGAGGAATACACCGCCGTCGGCATCCAACCCGATGGCCTCGCCCGGGTATGGGGCGAATGGCCCGACTACGGCGACTACGCCTACTTCGTGCGGCCCGGCTGCACGGAACTCATGAGCGGAAGTGGGCCTGTCCCCGACCTCTGTGTCGCCGGCCAGCCGCTTGCGTGGGGCCTCTCCCCCGGTGCTGCCGGAGACAGCGATGGACAAGGCGGCCTCATCGCCGCCAAGGTGCCTGGCGGATACAACGGACCCGTCGCCTTCGACCTGAACAGCTGGCTCCCGGTAGACGCCGCCGAATGGGAACGCTGGACCGCGGACGGAGAAGGCGGGTTCCACAACGGTCCGTTGCCCCCGGCCGAAGCCCCCGAAGCCGTCACGGGATGCGGACTGGACCTGACCGGCGTGACGCCTCCCCTCTCCGACACCGGCTCAGCGCCGGCCTTGGCCCTGCTCCGCTCTCGCCCCGACCATTGGCTCCTTCAAAGCCGCCACTCCGCACCCGTGGAAGGCGCGCTCTACACGAGCGATGGCCGCCTCATCGGCCGCCCCATCATCGAACCGGGCACGCAACCCCTGCCCCGCCCAACCGGCGTCCGCGGCACGGTGCTCCTGCGCGTGGGCGCTGACGCCCTGCGGCTTCCGTCCCTCCGCTGAGCCGTATTTTTGGGGACATGACCGGAAATCCGACCCACCGCCCTGCCTCCTCAGCCGAAGCCATGGAGATGGAGAACCGCTATGGTGCCCACAATTACCACCCCCTTCCGGTGGTGTTGGACAAGGCCCAGGGCGTCTACTGTTGGGACATCGAGGGCAAGCGGTACTACGATTTCCTGAGCGCCTACAGCGCCGTCAACCAAGGACACGGTCACGCCCGCATCGTGGGGGCCATGACCGAGCAGGCCCAGAAGCTCACGCTCACCTCCCGCGCCTTCTACAACAGCGTGCTCGGCCCCTACGAGAAGTACGTCACCGAGTACTTCGGCTACGACAAGGTCCTGCCGATGAACACCGGCGCCGAGGCCGTCGAGACCGCCATCAAGATTGCGCGCAAGTGGGCCTATGACGTCAAGGGCGTCCCCGCCGGCCAGGCCAAGATCCTGACCTGCGAGCACAACTTCCACGGACGGACGACCACCATCGTCGGCTTCTCCACCGACCCGGATTCCACGGGCGGATTCGGCCCCTTCACCCCCGGCTTCGAGATCATCCCCTACGACGACCTCAGTGCATTGGAGGAGGCCTTGAAGGACCCCAACGTGGCGGGCTTCCTCGTCGAACCCATCCAAGGCGAGGCCGGCGTGTACGTGCCTGGCGACGGCTACATCCAGAAGGCCCACGCCCTCTGCAAGGCGGCCAACGTCCTGTTCATGGCCGACGAGGTCCAGACCGGCATCGCCCGGACGGGCGCATTGCTCGCCACGTGCGGCACCTGCACCTGTCAGGGCCACTGCGAGCGCCAGGCCGAATACGTCAAGGCCGATCTCCTCATCCTCGGCAAGGCCATTTCCGGCGGCGTCTACCCGGTCAGCGCCGTCCTCGCCGACGACGACGTCATGGGGGTCATCCACCCGGGCCAGCACGGCTCCACCTTCGGCGGCAATCCCGTCGGCTGCGCCGTGGCCATGGCTGCGCTCGACGTAGTTCGGGATGAGCAGCTCGCCCAGAAGTCCCGCGACTTGGGCAACCGGTTCCGAGCCGCCATGGAGGACCTCATCGCCGAAACCGACCTCATCGTCAAGGTGCGCGGACGAGGCCTCCTCAACGCCATCGTCATCAACGACACGCCAGACAGCAGCACCGCCTGGGATCTGTGCGTGGCCATGAAGGACAACGGCCTCATCGCCAAGCCAACCCACGGCAACATCATCCGCTTCGCTCCTCCGCTGGTGATGACCGCAGAGCAACTCGACGAGTGCGTCGCCATCATCCGCGACACCGTCCTCACCTTCACCCGCTGAGCCTGGCCGCCACGCGCGCCCTTCCCACCATGCGACCAGTCCTGCTCGCCTTCGGCCTGGCCCTTGCCTCCGTGGCACTGGGGCAACCTGTCGGCACGCCGGCCTACACGCTGGACACCCGCCATTTCGATGCCCTCGATGGGCTGTCCGCCAACCGCATCCACCACGTCGAACGGGATGCGGCCGGATTCCTGTGGGTGGCCACCGCCAAGGGCCTGGACCGCTATGACGGCAACCGGTTCGAAAACCACCTGTACGCCGACATGGTGCGCCCTGAACAGCGGGCCAACCAGGTCCTCATCCACCTGCATGCGGCGTCCGACAGCCTCTTCCACCTCTGCCTGTCGCAGGACCCGCTCTTTCTGGGCAAGGACACCCTGGTCGCCTTCTCCCCCCTCCGACCGGACCAGCCCGGCGCCTCCCTTCTTCAAGAAGACTCCATTCGCCAACGCTCCTTCCACCTCGGAGGACGGCCCCTTCGCTGGGAATACACCTCCGAGCAGAAGGACTCCATGAAGGTGTTCTGGCGATCCCAACCGGTCTCCCCGTCCTTCGTGTGGGCGCCCCGGAAGTGGAACACGTGGACAGGCGGTCCTTCAGACCACCCCATCCTGTTCCGCACTTTGAATGGCCAGACCGACATTCTCCAGTGGTCGGACTCCCTCCTCCTTCACCACACAAGTCCTCACTTCACCCACCTGGCCCCGACCCAGGGCGACCCCCGCCCCCTCATCCTGGCCAACGACGACTCCGGACTCACCTTCATCAAGGCCAATGCAACCGGAGGCTGGCCTGCCGGGACCATTCTGCACCTGGATCGACAGGGAAAGACGACCCGAAAAGGAGACTGGGCCGACTGGCTGGACGTGCCTTCACCCGCCCAAACGAGGAGCACATTTGTCAAAATCAACCCCGTCAATGGACACCTGTGGTGCTTCACGGAGGACGAATTCCATCTCTTCGACCGGAACGGCGACCGGCTTCTGCAGAGGCGCATCAGCGACAACGCCCAATATGGCAGCCTGATCCAGTGCATCCGGTTCACCTCGGCTTCCGAAGCGTGGGTCGGCACCTGGAAGGGCCTGGATTGGATCAACTTACTGCCCGACCCATTCGATGCAGTGTTCCAGTCGACCCCAGACCAATCGGGAGAAAAACGCATCGACGGCATCAATGGATGTCGGGGCATCGTCGAGCTCGGAGTCGACACGTTTGCCTTTGCCACCAACGGCAGTGGCATCCGGCTCCATCGTGGAAACACCCATCTCCAACTGTTGGACGATCGGGGCCTGGGAGGTGGCCTGCTCCTTCGCGGAGACACGCTGTTCACGGCCAGCGTCGAGGGCATTGGATGCGTTCCTCCGGCATCGCCGTACCAGATTTTGATCCCCCTGAATCTCCGCAAGGCGTTCTGGACCTTGGCCAGATGGCAGAACCAATGGTTGATTGGCTCGGACGGGGTGTTGGCGGTGGATCAGACCCATGGACACGTCCAACCGTTTGGGGAGTGGCCGGAGGGCTCCACGGGCAATGTCTACCAGATCGAGGTCCAAGGCGACACCCTGTGGGCCATGGGGTCAGCGGGCATCCACCGATGGGTTCCGGACCAGGAAAACCAATGGAGACCCTGGCATGAGGTCAACCCCTTGGCCCCGGAGGTCCCCGAGTGCCACCACCGGTTCACCGATGGTTTTGGCCACACTTGGATTTCCACCGCCTCCAGCGGCCTCATCCGATGGACGGAAAGCAACGGGAACCTCATCTTCCTCGGCCCTGAGCACGGACTGCCCTCCACCACCGTTTACGGCGGATTTCAAGACCAGACCGGAACCCTGTGGTTCAGCACCGACAACGGCCTCTTCCGCCTGGACCCCTTCACCCTCGAAGCGGAAGTCTTCGATGAACGACATGGACTCCACGAGACGGAGTTCAACCGCACAGGCCACCACCTCGGGACCAGTGGAACCGCCTATTTCAGCACAATCAACGGCCTCGTCCGATTCTCCACCACGGATTTTCCCGAGACGAATCGCGAGACACCACCGCTGGTCATCACCCGGTTGATGCAGCACAACCAAGGCACAGGCACCGTCGAGGACGTCCTGGCTGAGTTCCAGCAAAACGGTGAGCTGTTCCTCGGCGCCGAGGATGACTTTGTCTCGATCAAATTCACGCTGCTCGATTTCACGGATGCTCCCCAATTCTTTCGATACCGCACAACCACGGATGAGCGGAACTCCCCCTCGGAGTGGTTCGCCATCGAAGAGCCGGAGATCAACCTCAACGGATTGCCTGCCGGCACGACCCGACTGGAAGTCCAGTCCCGCATCCGGGGTGTCGGGTGGCCAGAAGCAGGACGGGTCATTCCCATCACCGTGGCCGCACCGTGGTATGCCAACCCCCTCAACATCCTGTACCTCGGCGTCCTCATGGGTCTGTCTGTCGGTCTGTTGGTCCTGACGCGGGTTCGAATTCTCCGCCGCCGGAATGCCCAGCTTGAACAGATGGTCGAAGAGCGGACCAAAGACCTTCAAACGTCCCTTGACCTGCAGGAGACCTACCTGCAGGAGGTCCACCACCGGGTCAAGAACAACCTCCAAATCATCGGCAGTCTGCTCGACCTGCAGGCCGCACGGGAAACCTCACCCCAGACCCGCAAGGCCCTGGGAACGGGACGCTCCCGCATCGAATCCATCTCCCTCGTCCACCAACACCTCTACCTCCACCCGGACTCCCGGCGAATCAACATCACGGACTTCCTGACCGAATACGCCCAGCGTGTCGAGGATGCCCTCCTCGAAGACGAGGATATGGTCGACTGGTCACTGTCCGGAGAGGACATTCAATTGGGCATCGAGGAGGCCCAGCCCTTTGGACTTCTCGTCAACGAACTGCTCACCAACAGCCTCCGGCACGCCATCCGCCCCGACCACCGGCTGTCCATTGCCATCGCGTGGAAGGAAGCCGCCCCCGGGGTCCTCGAACTCCTCTACTCGGACAACGGGCCAGGCCTGTCCCCGTCCACCGACACCTCCGAAACCGATTCGTTGGGCCTGCGGCTCATCCACCGTTTGACCGGTCAATTGAAAGGGGAACTCACGCTGGACGGACATCCCCGGTCGACCTGGACCTTCCGGTTCCAATGCCCATTTGAGACCAACCAGACCTGATGGCGTATCTTGAAGGGAGCTTCGAAACCCGACCCCAAGCTGATTGACGCCGACATGACCGACCCCATGCGCATCCTCATCGTGGAAGACGACGCCATCATTGGCGAGAGCATCCACATGCACCTGACCAACCTGGGGCATGCGCCCTATCCGCCGGTGGACAACGAAGAGGAAGCCAAGGCGGTGATGGCCACACAAGAGGTCGACCTCGCCTTCCTCGACATTCGCTTGCACGAGGGGGACAGCGGAATCGAACTCGCCAAGCACATCGACGGCACCAACCTGTGTCCGTACATCTTCCTGACGGCCTACACCGATGACCGCACGCTGGCCGAGGTGGGCAACACCCGCCCCTCGGGCTTCATCGTCAAGCCCTTCCGGAAGAACGACATGAAGGCCGCCATCAGCATTGCCTCCCTCAACCGGATGCTGCAGGACCCCTCGGAACGGGAGTCGACTTTGCCGGATTCACCGTTGCATGAAGTGAATGACCACGTCTTTGTCAATGTGGGCGGCAATTGGGAGCGCGTGGACATTGCGGACATCCTGTACCTCGTGAGTGCCCACGTCTACACCGAGATCCACACCGTTCACGGCAAGAAAACCACCCGCCGGCCCCTCTCCCAACTCGTCGATGAATTGGACGCGGCCGGCATCCTGCGCATCCACCGGAGCATGGCCGTCAACCTCCGACGCGTCGAGGGCTTCGACAGCCACTCGGTCCGGATCGGAAACGAAGAGTTCCCCATCAGCAACTCCTACAAGAAGCAGGTGAAGGAGCGGATGCGCTCTCTTTGAGGCATCGGCTGGACTCGCTCAGTCAAGCCAGCCTTGCTCGCGCATCCAGTCGTCGTTGTAGACCTTGCCCACGTAGCGGGAACCGTGGTCGTGGAACAGCACGACAGCGAGGTCCGTGGGCTTCAGCTCGTCCTTGAGCTGGCGCAACCCTTGAAAAGCCGACCCGCAGCTGTAGCCGAGAAAGAGGCCCTCC
>WTID01000286.1 GCA_011522855.1 Flavobacteriales bacterium | reverse complement strand
GCGTGGACTACCAGGGTATCTAATCCTGTTCGCTCCCCACGCTTTCGTCCCTCAGTGTCAGTTGTGACCTAGTTGGCTGCCTTCGCAATCGGTGTTCTATGACATATCTAAGCATTTCACCGCTACATGTCATATTCCGCCAACTTCGAGCACACTCAAGACCACCAGTATCAAAGGCAGTTCCGCGGTTGAGCCGCGGGCTTTCACCTCTGACTTAATGGTCCACCTACGGACCCTTTAAACCCAATAAATCCGGATAACGCTTGCACCCTCCGTATTACCGCGGCTGCTGGCACGGAGTTAGCCGGTGCTTATTCATATACTACCGTCAGCTCAGGACACGTCCCGAGGTTTCTTGGTATATAAAAGAAGTTTACAACCCATAGGGCAGTCATCCTTCACGCGGCATGGCTGCGTCAGACTTTCGTCCATTGCGCAATATTCCTCACTGCTGCCTCCCGTAGGAGTCTGGTCCGTGTCTCAGTACCAGTGTGGGGGATCATCCTCTCAGACCCCCTACCCATCGTTGCCTAGGTGAGCCGTTACCTCACCTACTAGCTAATGGGACGCATGCCCATCTTCCACCGGAATCCTTTAACCATTGAGCCATGCGACTCTTGGTTCTATGGGGGATTAATCCAAATTTCTCTGGGCTATACCCCAGTGGAAGGTAGGTTGCATACGTGTTACGCACCCGTTCGCCGGTCGTCAGCGGAAAGCAAGCTTTCCCTGTTACCCCTCGACTTGCATGTGTTAGGCCTGCCGCTAGCGTTCATCCTGAGCCAGGATCAAACTCTCCATTGTAAAAGTTTGAATGTTTGACTCTCAAAGTAGATTAACGTTGGTTGGGCTATCACATCATTTCAAAGAACTTCTATCTGAACGAGACCCGTTGGCCTCGAACGTCTACCCGAAAACGGGGCGACAAAGATACTTCATGTTTCAATCCTCGCAAGCTCCTACTTCACTTTTTTCTCTCTCCTCGTTGCTTGCAGAGGCGCCTTCCGTTGAAAGCGGGGGCAAATGTAGAACCGATTCTTATACGCGCAAGACCGAGCCCCACTTTTTTTTCGGAAATGTGGAGAAGACCACCAGAACCCCTTGATTTCAAGGGCTCAAGAGGAATTCCAAATCGCGCACAAGGGCGTTGACCTCGTCCAGATCCGTACCGTCATAGAAGCCACGCAGGCGGCCCAGCGTATCGACCAGCACGATGTTCTCGGTGTGGACGAAGTCCTGGAAGCCCCCATCGCCCTCATCCAAGGCGGCGAAATAACTCTTGCGCGCCAGGCGGTAGATGTCCGCCTTCTCCCCCGTCAACAGCCACCAGCGGTCGGACACCACGCCATTGGCCTCCGCATACGCGGCGAGCACCGTTACCGAATCGGCCACGGGTGTCACCGAGTGGCTCATCAACCGCACGCGGTCGTCAGCCAGCATGCGGTCCTGCACCCGCTTCATGTTGGAGGTCAACATGGGACAGATGGTGGCGCACCGGGTGAAGAAGAAATCGACCACCAGCACCTGGCCCGACACATCGGTCTCGCGCACCGTATCCCCAAGCTGGTTGAGCAGGGTGAAGGGCAGGATGCGGTGGTCCTCATGGCCGAGGACGGAGGGGTCGACCAAAGCCGGGTTCAGATCGGAGGGCTGGTAAACGGGCAGGCCCGGCTCCGGTGTGAGCAAGACGGCACCGATGCCGATAGCGATGGCGGCGATACCGATGTAGGCGATGGCCGCCCGGCGAAATCCTGATCTGGCGTTGCTCATGGGGAAGGAACCACTGAACCCGGCTTGCGTTCAAACACCCGCTCACCCCCGATCCAGGTTTGGAGGACACGTGTCTCCAGCAGGTCTTCCTCCGGGGCCGTGAGCAGGTTGCGGTCGAGCACAGCGAAGTCCGCCCGGTAGCCCGGTGCGATCTGCCCGAGGTCGTTCTCCCGGAAACACGCCAGGGCCGCCCAGCCGGTCATCCCCTTCAGGGCACTGAGCCGATCCAGGGACTCCTCGTTCTGAAAACCGCCTTCCGGCCAGCCTTCCACATCCTTGCGCACCACGGCGGCATAAAAGGTCCGCAAGGGCGAGATGCCCTCCACCGGGAAATCGGTGCCCAGCGGCAGCCATCCGAGTTGCGCCTGCAGACTCTTATATATGTATGCGCGTCGCACCCGGTTGCGGCCGAGGCGTTGCCCCGCCCAGTACATGTCACTCGTCGCGTGCGTCGGCTGGATCGAGGGGATCACCGTGCAGGCGGCAAAAGCATCCACGTCCTCCCGGTGGACGACCTGGGCGTGTTCAATGCGCCACCGCAGGTCATTGACCCCACCGAGCTGGTCGCAGTAGATGCCGAGCACCCGACGGACGGCCGCATCCCCGATGCAGTGTGTCGCCACCTGGAAACCGGCTTCGCGCGTCCGCGTGACCTTGTTGATGTATGCCGCCTCATCCTGAAGGAAGAGCCCCTGTGTTTCAGGCCTGTCCGAATAAGGCTCGAGCAAGGCTGCCCCGCGCGACCCGAGGGCGCCGTCCATGTAGAACTTGACGGCGCGCACATCCAGCATGCCCGCCGTATCGATGCGCGGCCCCTGCGTCAGGAAATGGTCCAACGCTGCAGGCTCATCGGCCACCATGACGGAAAACCGGAGCGGCACCTCCCCGCTTTCCTGCAAAGCAGCGATGGCCGCCACATCATCCGGTCCGAGTCCGGCGTCCGTGATGTGGGTCAAGCCCACCGCCGCCAGGCGCCGGGCAGCCTCTTTCATGTAACCCGCCCGAACAGTGCTGTCCGGCTCGGGCACCCAGGCCTGCATGCTGTCCGCGGCACCGTCGACAAGTACCCCGGTCAACGTGCCCTGCCCATCGACCAGCAACTCACCACCTTCGATGCGGGTGTCAGGTCCGAGACCGGCCAGGGCCAGGGCAGCACCATTGGCCCACACGGCATGGCCGTCGACCCGCTCCAACACCACCGGCCGATCGGGGAACAGGGCGTCGAGCCCATCATGCCGGCTGGGAAAAGCCTGAACATCCCAATCGTTCTGGTCCCAACCGCGCCCGACAACCCAACCATCGGGGAACAAAGCGGCGTGCGCCGCAGCACGCTCCAGCACCTCCTGCTCAGAAGTCGTCCCCACGAGGTCCGCGGCGCCAAGGCTCTCGGCATAACCCACGAAGTGGGCATGGGCATCCATCAATCCGGGCACCAGGACCGCCCCCTTCAAGTCCACGGTCTGTGCTGCCCCGTATTTATTGAGGATGGCCCTTTCGGCGCCCACCTCGATGACGCGGCCACCGCGCACCGCCACGGCCTGGGCTTCGGTATCGGCAGCATCCAGGGTCAGGATGAGTCCGTTGTGCAGCACCAGGTCGGCGGATTCACCCTGGAACCCACAGCCTGCCGCACACAGGAGGATGCAGAACAAAAACGGAAAGGAGCGCTGCTTCATGCGGTGAAGTTCGCCCAACACGGGGGATCAGCCTTCG
>WTID01000125.1 GCA_011522855.1 Flavobacteriales bacterium | reverse complement strand
AGCCCGACACCAAGCGCTACTGGAACCGCGACCTCTACACCCACATCAAATGGGGCCGCGTCTCCGATCCCGAGGCGGATGAAGAAGGCTGGATGGACGGCCGGAAGCACGACCTGATGCGCCGAGACAGCCTCGTCATCGGCAAATCCATCCTCGCCCTCGATTCCATCTCCGCCGTCACGCTGGACCAGAAGCCCGCCTTCGGCTTGCTTGACAAAGACCTCGCGGTTGCCGCCCATTTCCGGCTGACTGGCAACGGCCCGGACACGAATTTCACCGCACTCTACATCGTGCGGGACAGCCTGCTCATCCCCGACATGGTGACGCTGGACACCCGAGGCATCAAGGTTCGAATCGACGGCTTCCGGCCGGCCGAAGCCACCTTCGAGACCGTCATCTGGGAGAACCTGTCCATCCGACGGGACTTCATCGTGATGCAGGCCATTGTGTTCCCGCAGATCAACCTGCTTTGGCTCGGCTGTCTCATCATGACCGCGGGCGCCCTCATGGCCGTCCGCCAGCGCCGCCGGACAGAAAACCGGCGCAAACCGAACGCGGCATGAAGCGGGCCCACGTCATCGGCAACGGCAGACTCGGACGGCACCTCGCAAACCGACTCGATCATCTCGGCATCACCGTGACCCGGTGGAACCGGAGCCCACAAGGTGGGACGCTTCCGCTCTCCGAATGGCATGCTGACGAGGCCCCCGATGCCGTCTTCCTCGCCGTTTCCGATGATGCCCTCGGTACCGTGGCCGCCCAAGTCCTACCGTCACTCCCGGAGGGCACCTGGCTCATCCACCACGCCGGATCCGTCGACCGGACCATCCTGGGCGATCGCATCTCGGACACGGCCGTGCTGTGGCCGCCCATGACCTTCCTGGAAGAACAGGAACCCCACTGGGATACGTTGCCCCTCATCGTGGACACGGACAATGCGGACATCCGGACGTGGGCGCGAACCCTGGCGCCCCATTGCACCGACGTCAACGGCACCCAGCGCCGGGAACTCCACCTCGGCGCCGTCCTGCTCGGCAACCTCACGGCGGGCTGGATCGGCATGGTCGAAGCGCACTTTCAAGCCAGAGGACTGGACGCCAGCATCTTCAATCCGCTCATCCAAGCCAGTGTCGGCAAGGCCCTCGTCGGCGATGCCCTGGACCACGTGACCGGACCGGCTGCACGCAACGACCGCAACACCCTGTTGGCCCAGGCCGACCTGCTCGCCCAAACGGACCCGACGGGCAACCTTGCCACCCTCCACCACATTCTGACCCAACGCATCCTCACCCATCATGGCCACGACCCCCTCCCCCCACTTCAAGGAACGCCTCGTCGGGATTGACGGCTTCGTCTTCGACAACGACGGCGTCTTCACGAATGGCACCGTCTACCTCATGCCCGGCGGCGAACAAGTGCGGACAGCGTCCACACGCGACGGGTATGCCGTGCAACATGCCGCCAAGTGCGGAATGCGCCTGGCGATGATCACGGGGGGGCGCAGCGAAGAGGTCACACGGCGGATGAACGGGCTCGGGGTCACCGAAATCATCTCCGGCGCCGCGGTCAAACTGGGTGAAATGGAGGCCCTCTGTGGCCGATGGGGACTGACCCTCGACCAAGTCTGCTACATGGGCGATGACATTCCGGACATTCCGGTCCTCGAAGCCGTCGGTCTGGCCTGCTGTCCCCACGACGCCGTTCCAGAGGTACGCGCAGTTTGTGACTACGTCAGTCCGGTTCGTGGCGGCGAGGGGTGCGTTCGTGACATTCTGGAGCAAGCGATGAAAGTGAAAGGCTTGTGGATGAATGACCTCGCGCACGCGTGGTGAACCCGTAAGTTTGCCGCCGAATGGACCGCAACACGATCACAGGGTTCTTGCTGATTTTCGCGATGGTCATCGTGTATCAGCTGTACTTCGTCCCCGCCCCCGAAGTGCTTCCCGAAGGCCAGACCCAGGCCGCTGCCACCCCGGAGACCCCATCCCCCGTGGCGGACTTTCCCACCGCCCGCGCCGAAGCGCTCCTCGACAGCACCTACGTTCCGCAGGTGGTCACCATGCGGTCCGACGTGTTGGAGGTGGAGATCAGCACGGATGGGGGCATTCCGGTTCGGGCCACCTTGAAGGACGGATACCTCGACTATTGGCGGCAACAGCCCATCCAGCTCTGGACCGAGGGCGGTTCCGACATGAATTTCATCGCCCGCGGCGAGGGGTCCTATGACCAGCGGTTTGACGTGGTCTCCCAGGCCGACAACGAAATCGTCCTGGCCAACCGCGGCGACGGCCCCCTTCGGAGCCTGACCTGGACCATGGACGGCTATCTCGTGGATGTGCAGGCAGAATTTGCCGATGCCCGCGGGGAAATCGGATTCCAATGGCAGGCCGACGGCGCCCACAACGAAAAGGGCATCGACGTCGAACGGCAAAAGAGCAGCATCTACTATCGAGAGCAGGGCCGCGGCCGGGACTACCTGAGCGAAGGGTCCGACAAGTCCACCGACATCGAGGAGCCCGTGGAATGGGTCGCCTTCAAGCAGAATTACTTCTCGGCCATCGTGGGAACCGACGTCGGATTCACCTCCGGACGGTTGCGCAGTTTGCCCCCCACGGATGCGACGGACACCAGCATGACCATGCGATACGGCATGGACGTGGCCTTGCCCACACAGGATGTGGACGGTCGCGAGGTGGCCGACCTGCGGTTCTACTTCGGGCCGAATGACGCCTCCACGCTCAAGACCACGGGCTGGGGCGAAATCGGCCGGGTCATCGATTTCGGGTGGTGGATCTTCGGCTGGATCAACCGGAACCTCATCTTCCCGATCTACGCATTCCTCGCGAGCTACATTGGATCCGCCGGCCTCATCATCCTGATCCTCACGCTGCTCATCAAGAGCGTCCTCTTCCCCATCACGTGGAAGAACTACGTCAGTTCGGCCAAGATGCGGGTCCTCAAACCGGACATAGAAGCGCTCCAGGCCAAGTATCCGGATCAGGATGACGCCATGCAGCGCCAGCAGGAGACGATGAAGCTCTACCGCGACAGCGGCGTCAATCCGTTGGCGGGCTGCATCCCCCAGCTCATCCAGATGCCCCTGCTGTACGCGATGTTCCGGTTCTTCCCGGCCAACATCGAACTCCGGGGCAAGAGCTTCCTCTGGGCGGACGACCTCGGTGCCTTCGACAGCATCCTCGACCTCCCCTTCGAAATCCCCTTCTACGGTGCCCACGTCTCGGGCTTCACCGTCCTGATGGCCGGATCGATGTACATCTACATGGGCCAGACCATGGCCCAACAGGCCGCCCCCTCGCAACCCGGCATGCCCGACATGCGGGTCATGGCCAAGATCATGCCCTTCTTCATGCTGTTCTTCTTCAACAAGTTCGCGAGCGGCCTGAGCCTGTATTACTTCATCGCCAACCTGATCACCATCGGACAGGTCACCACCGTCAAGAAGTTCTTCATCGACGAGGACAAGATCCGGGAGAAGATCAAGGCCAA
>WTID01000082.1 GCA_011522855.1 Flavobacteriales bacterium | reverse complement strand
TGCGGGACGGGGAGCCAGCCGAAGACGGCCATCTGGGCCTCGGTGAATTTCCGGTGGGCCTCCATGAAGGCGGCCTCGTCGTAGTGGCGGCCACCCCAGACGTGCACATGGAAGGTGTGACCGTCGACTTCATACTCTCCGTGCCACAGGTCCGACGGGGGTGCGGCGATCCAGGGGCTGTCCATCAGCTCCTGGGTGCCCCGGGCGGACAGGTACAGCCCGTCGTCGCTGTCCGCCATGGAGGGCAGGGCCGTGGCCAGGCTCCAGGTGTGGGGGATGTCGGGCAGGTTGATCTCCACGGGAGCGTCCGCCAATGCCGGGTGGTAGGGCAAACAGTTGACGGGGTTGACATAGAGCAGCGCATCGTCTGCCCAGGTGCTGCCGGCGTTGAGTTGGGCCGCCGTGAACCGGAACCGGACCTCGACCGCCGTGTCGGTCTTCAGGCAGTTCCAGCGGTGCAGTTCCGTCTGCTGCAGGGCCGTCCAGCCGCTGTCTGTCTTCTGCGCCATGCCGCGGACGTATTGGCCGAAGTCCCCGCGCTCGTAGCGTCCCGGTCGCCAGACGGGCAGCTGGATGTGGTCGGTGCCGGCGGGAAAGGTGGAGGTGATGAGCAGCTCATGCCGTCCATCGCGCTCGATGCGGTGCCGGATGGTGCTCATTCGTAGAAGAGGTCTTCGATGGGCCGGCCCGTGCATCCGCTAGGGCGGGGGAAGCCAATCAGGGCCGACAGGGTCGGGGCGATGTCCCGGATTTCGGTGCGGGCCATGCCGGTGAGGCCTTCGGGCACGCCGGGCCCCATGATGAGGAACGGCACATGGGTGTCATAGGCGTACGGACTGCCATGGCTCGTCCCGGTCCGGCCGTATTCGAGGAATCCCGGCTTGAGCATGACGACCACGTCGCCGGACATCTTGGCGCTCCAGCCCCGCAGGACGTTGGCTTCCGCCCCTTCGAAGAACGCGCCGGTCCGCAGGTCTGCTGCGGTCAGCACACGCTGCACCTCGGGGGCCGTCTCTGCCACGCCGGCCACGAACCGGGCCACCTCGTCGAGGTCCAACCCGGCCTCCAGCAGAAGCGGGCGGTCGAGGAAGAACTGGTCGTTGTCGTAGGTCAGGATCAAGTCGGTGCGCCCGTAGCGCTGGACCATGGCTGTATCCACCCGGGCCTTCATGGGCTCTGGATTCCAGTAGTCGACGGGCAGGCCGCGGGCCTTCTCCCGTCCGGGGATGGTGACGGCTCCGTGGTCGGCGGTCAGAAAGGCCATCCACTGTCCCATGCCCACCTTTTCGTCGAGGGCGTCGAACAAGCGGGTCAGTGCGTCGTCCAGCCGACGATAGGTGTCTTCCGTCTCCATCGCGTGGGCGCCGAACTGGTGCCCCACATAGTCGGTGCTGCTGAAGGAGAGGGCGAGGACATCGGGCGTGTCATCGAGGCCGAGTCCGTGGGCGTCGATGGCCGCGAGGCCGAAGTCGACGAGCAGGTCATTTCCAATCGGGGTGCCCTTCACGATGTCCTTCCCTCCGTTGGCTTCGGCGAGGGCCGCGAGGTCGTAGGGGAAGGTGGGGCGGTCGGCGCCTTTCCATTTGCCTTCATAGGGGGTATTGTCAACAGAACTTCCCGTGTAGGTTTCCGGCGAATCCCGAAGACTCCAACCATTGTTTAGCCTGTCTTCAAGGGCATCAGATGCATTGAAATTCTGTACCCATTCCGGGAGGGTTTCGACGTAGTGATTGCTGGTGATGAAATCGCCCTGGTTGAGCCAGTAGGCTGCGTCCGCTGCATGGCCCGCAGGGAGGATGGCGCCGCGGTCCTTCATGCTTGCGCCGATGACGATCGGGGCCGTGCCGTCGGGGCGGGTGAAATGCAGTTTGAGCTCGTCCGCCCAGGTGCTGGCGTGCATCCTTCCCGGGGACATTTGTCCTTTGGTTCCGGGGTCTGTTCCTGGCATGGCCACGGGGGCCACCGTAGCATCCTCAGCGCAGTAGACCTTGCGGCCTTCCGCTCGGGAATACCAGTTGTTGCCGATGATGCCGTGCACGGCGGGCGTGGTCCCCGTGGCGATGCTCGCATGGCCGGGCCCCGTGTAGGTCGGGGCATAGCTGAAATGGTGGTCGAGCGACATGAAGCCCTCGTCGATGAGCCGGACGAAACCGTCCAGGCCGAAGCCGTCGGCGTAGCGCGTCAGGTAGTCCGCGCGCATCTGGTCCACCGTCAGGGCGACGATGAGTCTGGGCTGGGCGTCCTGCCGCTTCCGCTTCTGTGCGGAGGCGAGGAGGGGAAGCACGAGGAGGCCGAGGGCCAGGAGCCGGGGCAATCGGGTGGGCATGGTGAGGTCGTGGATCGTCCGTGAAGTTAACGCCGCACGGTGGCGGCCACGAGGGCGAAGACGAGAACGCAGCCGAGGACGCTGGCCGCGATGTTCAGGGTGGCCCAGCCCCAGTGCCCATCGGCGAAGAGGCGGTGGGTGTCCGCGCTGAATGTGCTGAACGTGCTGAATCCGCCACAGAGGCCGATGGCGAGGGCGGCAGGCAGCACGTGGCCTTCCGGGAAGCGGGTGGCCATCTTGAGGGTGACTGCCGCGAGCAGGCCCGTGGCCAGGAGGTTGGCGGCCAGGGTGCCGAGGGGCATGAGGTGCCGGCCGTTCAGCCAGACCCCCAACAGGTGGCGGAGGACCGATCCGGCTCCGCCGCCGAGGAAAATGCCGACGAGAAAGGGAAGGGAAAGGGCGTTCATGGGGTCTGAATTCGGGGGTCAATCTTCCGGAAGAGGGTGAGGCAAGCGGCGGCCCATCCTGCGCCGAACAACGCGCCAAACAGAATGTCGCCCGGATAATGAACGCCGAGATAGATTCTGGTCCAGGAAACGATGAGGGCCCACACCCACAGCCAGCGCCAGGCTCCGGCGCCGAACATCAGGACGGCGAGGGTGGCCAAGCCGAAGGTGTTGGCGGCATGGGAGGAGACGAAGCCGAAGCGTCCACCCCGGTAGACCGAGCCGTCCTCGTGGCGGTGAAGGGTGAGCTCCTCGGAGAGCCGCTCCTCATGGCTCGGGCGCAGGCGTTCGAAGCCCGGCTTCATGAGCCGGCTGGAGATGGCGTCGGTGCCGGCGAAGGTCACCAGGAAGGCGGCGAGTGCAATCCACGCGCTTCGACGGATTCCCGCTTTGAACAGCCGGAACAGGATGAGCAGGACGACTGGAGCGGCCGCCCATTTGGACGTGAGCATCCAGGCCGCATCGCGCAGCCAATCGGGGTGTCCGTTGAGGGTCAGCAGCAGGGCCTCGTCCCAGGCCTGCAGGGTGTCCATCAGGCGTAGATGGATTCAATCAGGTCGCCGTATTTGGCCAGGATCGGCTTCCGCTTGAGCTTGAGTGTGGGGGTGAGCTCTCCACCATCGATGGAGAAGGGCTCGGGCAGCACCCGGACCTGCTTGACGCGCTCCCACGAGGCGAAGGAGGACACGAGGCCTTCGATGTCCGCGGTGATGCGGGCACAGATCTCCTCGTCCT
>WTID01000004.1 GCA_011522855.1 Flavobacteriales bacterium | reverse complement strand
CGCGTTGACGTCCCGAGCCGTCGGTGTCCGGCTGTATTTTTCGGACATGGACATGAAGATGCTTTGCGCCGCCTCGTTCGCGGCGATCCTGCTGGGGTGGACCGGTTGTGCGACCGGGGATGCCCCCTCCTCCGAATCGGCTCCTGCGGTGGAGGACAACATCACCTTCTATGGGGAGGTGATTGACACCGAAGGCGGACTCGATGGACCGGCCCTGCGCAAGGCGCTGAGTCTGACGGAGGGACGTACCCAGGTCCGGTTGGAGGGCGAAATCACCGCCACCTGCCCCAAGAAGGGGTGCTGGATGAACGTGGCCTCCGGAGGGGACACGGTCTTTGTCCGGTTCCAGGATTACGGCTTCTTCGTGCCGACGGAAGGTGCCGAAGGCAAACGGACCATCGTGGAGGGGGAGGCCTTCTTCGACACCCTGAGTGTTGCGGATCAGCAGCACTACGCGCAGGACGCGGGGTGGTCCGAGGAGGACATCGCCGCCATCACCGAACCGGCGTACGAATTGGCCTTCATGGCCACGGGCGTGCTGATCGAGGATTGATGCGGACGCGATTGGTTCTCGGCCTTTTGTTGACGGGCGTGGTGTTCGCCTTCGCTCAATGTGGTGGTGGAGAGGAGGTCTCTGCCGATCCGCGCCTGGCTCCGGCGCAGCCGAATCCGAGTTCGCCATTGGCGGAGTCGATGCGGGTGCTGGATGCCGAGCTGCTCGACTTCAGGGGACGTCTGATCGAGGGCGAGAGCCTCGATGGCGCCCGTTTCTCCGAATACCGGTTCACGGAATTGGAGCCGACGGACAGCACCATGTTGGTGGACGGCTTTCAGGCCTTGTCCATGGCCTTCGAGCGCCACGTGGCCGAATTCAATGCCGCGCCCGATGCGGAGAAATACGCCGCCGTGGTCGGCGGGTGCGAAGCCTGTCACATGCGGTCCTGTCCTGGACCACTGGAGCGCATCGCCAAACGACACCTTCCCGATGGCCAATGACACTGCGGACCGGTTCCGGGTCCTTCTGTCCTGTCCTGACCGACGGGGAATCGTAGCCGAAGTCAGCCGTCTGCTCGCCGAGCAGGGGGCCAATGTGACGGCGGCGGCCCAGTTCACCGATCCTGCTTCCCACCAGTTCTTCGTCCGCTATGAGGTGGAGACCGGTTCCGGCTCCGTGACCTCCCCTTCACTCCACGCCGGATTGGCTGCTGGATTGGACGACCTCCTTCAGCAGCCTGATGCTGAACTCACCGTTCGCCGAGCGGATCACACACCGCGTGTTGCCCTGCTCGCCTCCAAGGCGAGCCATTGTCTGGTGGAGGTCCTGCAGCGCTGGCGGACGGGGGAGTTGCCGTGCGAGATTGTGTGCGTCATCGCCAACCATCCGCACATCGAGGAATTTGCGGGATGGTTCAAGGTGCCGTTCCACCATGTGGAATTCCCGGCAGGAGACAAGGCGGCTGCCTTTGCCGAAGTGGAGTCCATCCTGCAGCGGGAATCAGTGGACGTGACCGTGCTCGCCCGGTTCATGCAGATCATTCCCGATGCGATGGCTGAAGCGCACCGAGGCCGGATGATCAACATCCACCACAGCTTCCTGCCCTCCTTCGTGGGCGCTCGGCCTTATGAGCAGGCGCATGCACGGGGCGTGAAATTGGTCGGGGCGACGTGTCACTACGTGACGCCGGAGTTGGATCAGGGGCCGATCATCGATCAGGAGGTCGTCCGGATTTCCCACCGCGATTCTGCCGCAGACCTGCGACGGAAGGGGCGGATCTGTGAGCGGGAGGCACTGGCGCGCGGGCTCCGGCTGCATCTGGAGGACCGTGTCTTCGTCCATAGCAACCGGACCGTCGTCTTCGACTGATCCCATTTTCGCTTCGCGGGTCGGAGACCAAAACAGGGCAAAAAAAGAAATCCGCACCGTCCAGTCCGGGCGAGGCCCTTTCCTTCGTGTGCGGATTCTTCCGGGCAAGAACCACCCTGGGGTGTTCTGCTCACAGGGGAACGGGGGGTTCCCTGCGCTGCGCCTTTCTACGGGCGCCCCGAACCTTCGGATGTCGGTCGCGGCTTGGTCGATGACCAGCGTGTATCCCGTCAGCACCCGGACGACCGGAGTCATCTCAGTCCACTCGGTTTCCCGTGTGGGTCAGACGAACAGCGTGAACTGTCCGCCTCTAGCTGTCGGGGACGCTTTGCCTTGCGGCAGCCGTTCCCTTGATCCGTCGGCTACACTCCCCTTCCCGAGGGTCGGGGTGTGCCGGCCTCCTTCGCCTGTCAGCTGGAGGCCTTCCGTTCGGTTCCGGTTGCCCGGTTCCAACACCGTCCACCCTCCGAGGAGAGGCCGGTCGCTCGCGCGGCCGGCGCCTTGTTGCCGAAGCAACCCGGCCGAAGCCGGTGGCGGGGGTGCCTCTTTCGTTCCGGATCGGGACAAGTCCCTCTGGGCGCCGGGCCCCACCCATTCTCAGGGTGCCTTCTCGTCCGAGGACGGCTCGAAATCGCCTTTGCGACTCCGGTCAGGTGGTCTTTCGATCACTCCCCTCCAGGTTGCCCCGTCGGTTTCGACGCCATCCGGTTGCCCGTCCCTCTCGAAGGAGGACCCGCGGCCGAAGCGTTGGGTTGTCGTCGCTGACACCACAAGGGTGGGGCAGAATTTTGGATTGACCTGCATCGCAAGGCTTGGAGTGTTTCACAACGTAAACACAAAGGTTTTCCACAATTGTGGATACCGGGTTTCCCTCTCGGAAACGCACCGCGAAAATACAATCTCCCCCGCTCCGGACCATGGCCCGAGGCGGGGGAGAGTCGACGTCCACAAAAAAGACGTCAGTGCGTCACCACGAAGCGGGCACTGCCGTGCCGGGTGCCTTGCGAGCCTTCCACCGTGTAGATGCCCGAGGGCCAGCTCCGCACATCAAAGGTCCAGCCTTGCGGACCGGCGGAGGGAATCACCCGCCGCTCGACCACCACCCGGCCGATGCCGTCCCGCACCTTGACGATGACGGGAGACTCGTTGTCGAATCCGGAGCCGAGCACATTGACGATCTCTCCGGTCGGAGTCGGGAAGGGGCTGAAGTCGACCGTAGCGTCCCAGCCGCTCATCCCCGCGTTGGTGGTTCCGCCTCCGACTTCGGGGTCGTCGTCTCCACAGTCGGTGCCGAGACCGAGGGTCATGGAGTTGGTGCCTCCGGCCTCGTAGGTGCCGGTGGTCATCAGGTCTCCGTCCATCCAGATTTCAACCCAGCCCTGGTCCCAGCCGTCACCGGACGCGTCGTGCAGGGTCATGGTGTAGCACCCGGCGGCCATGCAGGCCGTGTGGGTGTGGATGCCGTAATCGCCCATCGTCCCGGAATCCATCCAGGCGGAGTCGGCCGGGGCCGCGTCCAGTCCTTCGACGGTCCAGGAGACTTCCTCTCCGTTGGAGAAGGTGTAGGTCACAAAGGTGATTTCGATGAGGGGGCAGAAGTTGAACTCGCACGAGCCGTCGTCCTCGTTGGCGTCCGGGTTGAAGTTCATGGCGCCGGGGTCCGTGCAACCCCAGATGGTGAGCACCTCGCCGCATCCGTTGCCGACCTCGTAGGGGAAGGAAGCAAATTCGCCTTCCTCCAATGAGAAGGTCAGGGCCTCGTCATCGGTGGCGAGGATGAGCAGGCCGCCGCCCCAGCCGTCTCCGAAGCTGTCGTAGAGCTCCAGGGTGTAGCATCCGTCTTCGAGACAGGCTTGGCTGCCGGTCAGGTTGCCCGCAGGATCGAGATTGGTGCCATCGCCGGACAGGACCGCCGTTCCCACGGAGTCGAGCAAGGCCCAGCTCACTTCGGAAATGAAGGGGTCGCCTTGGAAGAACAGGCCGTAGACGGCGGTCAGATCTCCGCAGTCGAGGCTGTCCGGCTCGTCATAGAGGCAGGAGCCGTCGTCCACGTTGGCCACCGGATTGTAGTTGAGGGCGCCGGGGTCGGTGCATCCGTAGATGAAGTCGTTGCCGCCTCCATTGCCTCCGGTGTCTCCACCGCAATCGTCGCCCGTGCCGAATTCAACGTCTTCGGACGTGGCCCCTTCGAGCGCTCCATTGGCCCACTCGCCGCCGGCCGCATTGATCCAGAAGTAGCCTCCATTCCAGGAGGTGCCTCCGGCGATGTTGCTCATGGTGGCGGTGTAGCACTCGGTGGGATCGAGGCACAGGTCGATGTAGTCAATGGTCAGGTCGGGGTATCCCTGCTGGTCATAGATGACGTTGCCCTGGCTGTCGGTGATGGTCAGGGCCACCTGGTTGCCTCCGGAGAAGGTGCAGACGTACAGCTCGGCGGCCACGAGGGAGTCTGGGCAGGAGAACGGGTAGACGCAGGATCCGTCGTCGACGGTCGCGTCGGGGTGGTAATTCCATGCCGTCGGGTCGGTGCATCCGGGGATGTAGACTTCACAATCGTCCACGCCCAGTCCGAAGGCGAAGACCCCATCGTATTGGTCGGCGCCCAGGACGAAGGACTCCGGGTCACCGCCGTCAATGCTGACCTCGATGCTGCCCCCAGGAGACCAGTTGGAGTACACATAGAAGTTGTAGCACCCGTCGGCCATGCATCCGTAGGAGGTGTAGTTGCCGGCGTCATCGTACGCGCCGACGAACGTATTGACGTATCCGTCCAGGCCGGTGAAGTAGCCCGAGGCAATGCTGCCGAAGACGTTGCCGTCCAGTCCGAGCGTATCGAGCCCCGTGGCCATGGAGGTCAGGGTGACCAGGTGGTCTTCGCCGCAGTCGGGGATGTAGAGGCAGTAGCCGCTGTCCACCGTGGCGTCCGGGTCATAGTTGAGGGCATCCTCATCCATGCAGCCGTAGACCGGGGGCGTGCTGCAGTCGCCTTCCCATTGGAGGTAGGCGCCGGCACACTCCAGTTCGCAGAGGTTGTTGAACGTGATGGTGAGGCCGGAGAAGTAATCGTATCCGCACACCGGTTCGTAGACGTCGGGGCAGTCACAGGGGGGGAGGCAGGTGCCGTTGTCGAGCGTGGCGTCCGGGTTGTAGTTCGGGGCTTCGGAATCTGTGCACCCCAGAACGAACGGCTCGCAGTCGTCCTCATTGACCCCGACGGAGGTCACGTAGGTGTAGACGCCGGGCTCGAGGGTGACGGTCTCCACCGTGACGCCGTCCAGCAGGATGTCCACAGTGGTGGTGTCCACGGGGTAGCTGTTGTGGATGGTCACGGTGTAGCAGCCATCGGCGATGCACCCCTCGGAGATCCATTCCCCGGCGTTGTTGATGTCGCTGAGTTGGGGCGTCCAGGTGAATCCGCTGGTGCCGACGACGGTGTAGGAGACCCAGAATCCGGCCCAGAGAGAGTCGGGACCGAAGGCGCCGTGGGACAGGGACAGCGTGCTCGAGGTGCTGCAGTCGATGTCGTACTCACAGCAGCAGTGGATGGTGGCCGTGGGGTCGAAGTTGCTCGCGGCCGGATCGAGACAGCCGTAGGTGTCGAACCCACCGCCGCCATTTCCACCTCCGTTTCCGCCTCCACCGGTCCAGTCATTGTCGGAGCAGTCTCCGAGGCCAACGCTCAGTGCGGCATAGTCTCCGGACTCCAGGGTGAACGGTCCCACCATGAGGCCGAGGGTCGGGTAGCTGATGGTGATCTCGGCGCCATTCCAACCGTCGCCGAACGTGTCGAGCATCTCCAGCACGTAGCAGGAGTCCTCGAGGCAGGCGGTGGTGACGTCGCTGTCGTCATTGCCGTAGTTGCCCCCGGAAGCGACGGTCGTGCCGTCCAGCGTGGAGAGGGTCCAGCTGATTTCGCTGCCCCACAGGGCAGTGGTCGTGGCAATTTCGGCTTCCAGCAGGCAATCGTCTTGGGCTTGGATGGCCAGTCCTGCAACCAGCAGGAGGGAAAGGAAAAGGTGGCGCATGGTCTTGATGTCGAAGGTAGAACCACGTCGGTTCCACAAAGTTGCTTTGCCATTGATACATCTCGTGGCGGGAAAATGTGACGCGTTCCGCCCCGGTCTTCGATTGCCTCAGCGGGCGGTCAGGATGCGCCGGAGGTAGTTGGCCTGACCTGTATGGCGGGAAAGGTGGCCACTCAATTGAATGAGGAAAAAGCGGACCGTCCGTCCGGCGTGGTGCGGTGGAGGCGAGGGCATGAGCGCGTCCAATCGGGTGGGGTCCAGGTTGAACAGTGCAGTGTCCACGGCGCTCCGGGCCCGGTCGATTTCAGCGAGGACCTCGTCCTTGGGGAGGGGGTGTCCCGCGAACTCCTGTTCCCGTTGCCGCACATACCCGTCGTCGCCGAGGTGGTGTCCGATGAAGTGGCGGAGGTTGCCGCACAGGTGGATGGCGAGGGTGCCGACCGAATTGGTGATGCCGGGTGCGCTTTCCCACAGCAGATCATCCGGTGTCTCCCGCACTTCCGCTGCCAGGGCGCCGAGGTCGCGCGTGAGGATGTGGCGGAGGTGATCGAGTTCGGGAGGGGTCCTGTCGGTCATGCGGCCAAGATCGTTCGTCCGGGGCAGGATTTCGGACACCGTCCGACCACAAGAGGAGCGGACAGGGCGCCCCATTGCTGGCGGGTCTTCCGGTCGATGGCGGCCACCTGCCTTTGGGTCAGTTGGTCCTTCCAGTCGTCGGTTCGACCAGAACGGAAAAAGTGCTCGGCATTGAAGTGAAAGGTTCCCGGATTCTTCAGGATGGACTGCTTCATCGTGTTGAATTCGGTAGCGGCTGCCACGGCGTTGCGCTGTGCCCTCGTGAGGCGGTCCTCACCGAACAGCGCCTGTTCCAACTGGCAGATGGCCTCCACTTTGTGCTCTACGAGGTCTTCGAAGCGCAGGATGCAGACTTGGCCGGGACAGACGCCATGACGTCCGGAGTCAAAGTAGGCCTCGACGTGCTGATGGTAATCGCCGAAATAGAGATCGCCCTCGAGGAAGAGGTCCACAAACTGCCCGAGGGTCAGGTCGGGGGAGACCCCGAGGGTCGGGTGCTTCTTGTAGAAGTGGAATTGGGAGACGGCGGCGCCCTTCGGGTCCCGGTAGGTCATCACCAATTTGGTCTTGGGGTGGAGGTGGCGAACCGGCAGTTCATCGACGTTGGCATGCGTGTAGAAGACCCGGGGCTGGCCTTGGGTCCGTTCGAGGAAGTCGAGGAAGGCCTCCATCCCGCCTTGGGAGGCGGTGACTTCGGGCCAGGGCACAGCGCCCTTTCCGATGTCGCCGTCCGCGGTGGGATGACCGGCTTGGAGCGCGCCGGCTTTCCGGAGGATCTCGACGATGAATTTCTTGGTGAGGTGGGTGCCGACCTTCTGATGGGTGCAGATGAGGATGTCGTGCTCCGTAGTGTCCCACGTCTCCCGGAGGGCCTGCATGGCCTCGGGATGGATGAAGGCGGGGATCATGCGTCCATTGGCCCGGGCATGCAGGAAGCCGAGCTCAGAGCACAACGGGAATTCGGGGGCGACGGAAACAGGGACGCTGGACATGGAGGCATCAATCGGAGTCAGCAAAGTGCCTGGCTTTCCTTGGGGCCTGATTGACGTTCGTCAGCCCATGCGATGACAATGCTCAGCACGGGCGATTGTGAAGCGTTGGGGGGCGAAGAGCGGACGGGTTGGGCCATTTGCCCGAAGTTTGAGGCATGCGTGTTTCGATGTCCTCCCTCCTGATGACCGTCGGTTTTCTGACCCTGGGCCTGCCTTGGATGGGGGCGCAGGATGTGGATGTGTGTCCCGAGGGATGGGAAGCGGCGGCCCGGGCGCATTTGATCGCTGGCTTGGAGGGGGATTTTGAAACTGCGGCGTCCTTCGTGCTGGTGGATGAGCGGCGGGCTTGGTTGGAGTGGCAAGTCTGGAAAGAGAAGAAGCTGACGCGCACCCTGGCCGCAATGGCCCCTGAGTTGCAAGAGCGCCAGGCGGCAGAATTGGCCCGACAGCGTCAGCAGCTCGAGGTGTCCCACTGCCTGTGCGAGCAAAAGGAGGAGAGGGGCTATCGCATCCGAATCGACCCGGATGGCCGGTCCTTCCGGGTGCTCAACATGCAGTACGGACCGGATGAGGGCTGGCAGGTGGAGACGCGACATGTCCTGCTCGATGGAGAGCAACGGCGCATGGTGACCGCCTTCATGCGGGCCGTGGATGAGCGGCGTTGGGAGGAGGCCGAGGCGTGGATGGCCGAAGAGGCGATGCCGCGCTTCAAGGGGTACCAGCTGGAGGTGGAGACCTTCCTCAAGGGCAGTGCCTTCCTGAGTGAGACCCGAAAGCAGCAGTCGACCCTGCGGGAGACCGAGTGGGAAGACGCCATGTTGTGGGCCGAGCGTGAGCCCGATGGGGTGGTGGTGGTCCACGCCGAATTCCGGACGGCGGCCTCTCTGTCCTGCGAAATGCGCGAGTCGGACGGTGTCTGGCGGACCCTGATGCGATGAGCCCGGACCGCAACACCGTGGTCGCGGCCTTTCGCACGGCCCTCGACCATGCGCTGGCCGAAGCGCAGAGTGCCATGGAGGAATTGTCCTCCAGTCTGGGCAAGGAAACCAAGAGCACGGCCGGGGACAAACACGAAACAGGCCGGGCCATGGTCCAACGGGAAATGGAGCAAGCCGGGGAGCGCTTGGCTCGCTGCGAGGCCTTGCAGGCCATGGCCGCCCGGTTAGATCTCGACCGTGCCCGAGCGCAGGTCGGGCCCGGGGCCATTGTGGTCAGCGGCGAGGCCCGACTGTTGATTGGCGTGGGACTCGGTCCCTTCGAGGTGCCCGGATTGGGGCGCTTCCAGGCCATTTCGGCCGACGCGCCGATTGCGGGGGTGCTGGCCGGAGCAGCGGAAGGCGAGGTCCGGGAGTTCCGCGGCCAGCCGTGGACGATTGAGTCCCTGATCTGAATCGGGTGTCCACGGCTGTGGGGTCAACCCCGAGCCTTTCGTGGACAAAGTCGTGAACCGGCAGGGTTCCGACCCCGAGGCGAACCGCTACCTTCGCGCCAAAATTCACTGATTTGGGACGATCACAGGAAACGTTCGGCAAGCGTGAGCGGGAAGCGAAGCGCGCCAAGAAGAAAAAGGAGAAGGAGCTGAAGAAGCAGGAGGCCAAGGCCAACAAGCGGACCTTGGACAGTCCGGACATGATTGCGTATGTCGATGAGTTCGGTCGCATTGTGGACGAGCCGCCCGATCCCACCGAACGCGAGGAGATCAACTTGGAGGACATTCAGATCAGCGTGCCCAAGGATGAAGACATGCCACCGGAGGACAAGACCCGCCGCGGCAAGGTGACCATGTTCAATCCGGACAAGGGCTTTGGATTCATCCGCGATCTGGACAGCGGCGAGAGCATCTTCGCCCACGTCACCAACATGAAGGAGCAGGTCGAGCAGGGCGACAAGGTCACCTTCGAGGTGGAGCAGAGCCACAAGGGCCCGTCCGCCATCAAGGTCACGATCGTCAAGTGACGGTCACGCCCGCGTGAGCTCCTGGAGGAGCCGGCGACGGGCAATCGGCAGCAACGTATGCTGCAAGGGAACCGCCCAGTCGACATGGGCGTGGAAGGTCGCGGGCTGGGGCAGGTCCCGGTGCCGTCCGATGAGCGACCATTTGATGGATTCTGCCGGTTCGTAGCGTGAGGCCGTCCGTTCCTCCACGCATTCCAGCTGAAGTTGCAAGAAGGCCTCTCCTCCTCGAAGGATGCGCGATTTGTGGTACCGGTAGGCGCGCAGGGAGCGCCCCTTGGATTTTCCAATGGTCAGGATGAGGTACCCTTCTTCCATCCGCAGGGGCTGGATGCCCACGGGGGTGAACCTCAGTTGATCTTCGATGAGGTCATAGAGGGTCTTGCCCTCCTCGATGGCGAGGCTCAGGTGGGGCAGGGCCCGTTGGATGAGACTGTCCAGGTAGTCGTCGAGGCCGACGTGGTCTCCGGCGGCCTGCCTCAGGACACGCAACCGTTTCAGATCCATTCCGACGGCTTCGCCGCGTTCCTTGCCCGCTGCGAGTTCGGCCTGCAGCTGGCCCAATTCCTTGTGCTTGCGGATGAGGTCCGTGAGCGCGGGGTAGAGCCGGGTCTGTCTGAACTCGGCCTTGAGCTTCTGAAGCCAGGCGAGCAGGAGGTATTCCTTGTATTCGGCATCGAGGACCCCTTCCGTGATCCAGGGCAGGGGGTCGTGTTGGCGCAAGACGTCATTTTCGACCATCCCTTTAATATAATAAACAAAACCCTGTTTATTGCCGACGAAACCTTTCTATCGGAATTTCGGTAACATTGGCTTAACTTACAGTTAATGTTGAAGGCAAGCTTTTTCCGCTCGGGTCTCCTGGCCCTCGGTGTCGTGTTGCTTTCCGTTTCCGGCTCTGCTCAGGACCGGACATGGGGAGTGGGCACGGATGGCTTGCTGTGGGCGACTGGATGGAGTCACGGGCAGGCGGCCTATTGTCTGACGGACGAGCTTCGGCTTCAGGTTGGATTCGGCGTGCTTCGCGGCGCGGATTCACCCATGTCGGCCTTGCTGCGTCCCAGGCCCGGCACGTTTGACCGGGCAGGCATCGTCAGTTTTGGCGTGCGGGCCAATCCGGGGGTTGTGGAGGACCGGCCCTTCCGGGGCTTGATTGGGATTGAGTGGTCCTCCGAGACCTACGTCAAGTCTGCCTTGGCCGAATGGGGCACGCTGGGCACCATGAAATGGAGCCGGCGGGATGTCCGCTTGTTGGCTGGGGCCGAGTGGTCCTTTGATTCTGGTTGGGGCCTGAACCTCCACGCCGGGGTGGGCCATTCCGGAACACACGGAGAAGGCTTTGATGCCGATCTCTCCCGCCGCGTGGCCAACAGCCCCGGCATCACCCGCATGTTCGGGTTCGAACTGATGAAGTGGTTCTGATTCCCTCGCGGGAAATCAGGCACGCCCCAACTGTTGCAGCTGGGCCGCGTGGAGCTTGAGTGCTTCCCAGAAGGAGGTGTCCGCCCGATAGGGCAGGCCGAACTCTTCCGCCGTCTTCCGCACGATGGGGGAGATGTCCGGGTAGTGGACGTGGCAGATGTGAGGGAAGAGGTGGTGCTCGATCTGGTGGGTGAGGCCACCGCTGTACCAGTTGAGGAGGCGGCTCTTGGTGCCGAAGTTGCAGGTGGTCTTGAGCTGGTGGCTCATGGGATCATCCTCGATGACCACGCCTTTCTCCGCGGGCATGTAATCGTGGTCCTCCATCACGTGGGCGGGTTGGAAGACCATGCCGAGGGTGAGTCCGCCGACGAAGTGCATCAGCAACCAGCCGGCGATGACCTGTCCGGCGCCGAGGCCACTGAAGGCGAGGGGGAGGCCCACCACGATCGGGTAGTACAGGACCTTGGCCAGGATGATGCGGAACATGAGCTCGTTGCGGCTCTTTCCCATGCGCTTGAGCAGACCAAACTTGTGGTACTTGCTCAGCGCCACGAAATCCTTGAACGTGACCCAGATGAGGGTCATGAGGCCGTAGAAGAACCAGGCGTAGTAGTGTTGGAACCGATGCCACGGCTTGTGCGGCTTCAGCGGAGAGAAGCGCAGGACGGGACCCGGATCGATGTCCTCGTCGAGGCCGTCGATGTTGGTGAAGGTGTGGTGCAGCACGTTGTGCTGGATTTGCCACATCTCGCTGTTGCCGCCGACCATTTCGAGAACGCCGCCAATCAGACGGTTCACGGTCTTGTTCTCGCTGTAGGCCCCGTGGTTGCCATCGTGCATCACGGCCATGCCGATTCCGGCGAGGCCCAGTCCCATCAGGATCTGCGCCCCCCAGAACATCCAGCCGCCGCCGGTGGCCCCGGTGGCGATGAGGGCCAGGCTTCCAAAGTAGGTGCCGAGCATGATGACGGTCTTCGCCTTCATCCGTGCATCGGCCTTCTTGTGAATGCCCTTCTCCTTGAAGTGGGCGTCAACCCGCTGGCGGAGGGCCTTGGCGAATCCGGTGGTGTCGCGTCCGAAGCGGACGGTGGGCAGTTCGAGCGGCGCTTGCGTCATGAACTCACGAAGTTATGCGTTAAACGACGGGATGGGCGTCCTTCCCCGCAAGTGGTCAACCGGGGGGTGTGGGCGACTCAGGGAATCTTCCGGACGCGAAGGGCGCCCGGCGTGACCTCCAGGTACTCGTCGTCGGCGATCCACTCGAGGTATTCTTCGAGGGACAGCTTCTTGGCCGGGGCAATCCGGAGGCCCTTGTCGCTGCCGGAGGCGCGCATGTTGGTCAGCTTCTTGCCCTTGATCAGGTTGAGCTCCATGTCCTTGTCCCGGGCGCATTCGCCCACGACCTGTCCCTTGTAGATGTCCTCGCCCGGATCGATGAAAAAGGTCCCGCGGTCTTGGAGTCGGTCGATTTCGAAGGCCCTGGCCTGGCCGGTTTCCAGACTCACCAGCGAGCCGCTCTGCCGGGTTTCGAGGTCGCCTGCATAGGGAGCGTATTCCTCGAATCGGTGGGTCATGACCGCTTCGCCCTGGGTGGCGGTCAGGATCTGGTTGCGCAAGCCGATCAGCCCCCGGGAGGGGATCTGGAACTCCATGTGCTGGATGTCGCCCTTGGCCTCCATGACCTGGAGCATGCCCTTGCGCATCATCACCAGTTCCGTTGCCTTGCCCGAGTTGGCCTCCGGCACGTCGATGACGAGGTGTTCGAACGGTTCGTGACGGGCGTCCTCGACCTCCTTGTAGATGACCCTGGGCTTGCCGACCTGCAGCTCGTAGCCTTCGCGGCGCATGGTCTCGATGAGGACGGACAGATGCAGGATGCCGCGACCGAAGACGGTCCACTTGTCCTCGCTGTCGGTGGGCTGAACGCGCAGCGCGAGGTTCTTCTGCAATTCCTTTTCGAGGCGCTCGCGGATGTGTCGGCTGGTCAGGTATTCTCCGTCCTTGCCCAGGAAGGGCGAGGTATTGATGGTGAACAGCAGGCTCATCGTGGGCTCATCCACGGCGATGCGTTCCATGGCCTCGGGCTGCTCGAGATCCGACAGGGTGTCGCCAATCTCGAAGTCGTCGATGCCGGTGATGGCGCAAAGGTCGCCGGAGCGCACATGGTCCACCTTTTCCTTGCCCAGTCCGCTGAAGACGAAGAGTTCCTTGGCGCGGACCTTGCGCTGACCGTCCGCCGTGCAGAGCATGTAGTCCTGATTGGCGTGCAGATCTCCCCTGAACAGGCGGCCGATGGCGATCCGTCCAGTGAAGCGGCTGTAATCGAGTGAGGTGATCTGGAGCTGGGGGGTGCCTTCCACGTAGGGCGCTTCGGGCACGCTGTCGAGGATGGTGTCCATCAGGAAGGCCATGTCCTCCGTCGGGGTCTGCCAGTCGCCGCCCATCCAGCCCATCTTGGCGGAACCGTAGACGGTGGTGAAGTCGAGCTGCTCCTCGGTGGCGCCGAGATTGAACATCAGGTCGAACACCTGCTCCTGGACGAGGTCCGGAGTGCAGTTCTCCTTGTCCACCTTGTTGATCACCACGATGGGAAGGAGTCCGAGCTCCAGTGCCTTGCCGAGCACGAACCGGGTTTGGGGCATCGGCCCCTCAAAGGCGTCGACCAGGAGGAGAACGGCGTCGGCCATCTTCAGCACCCGTTCGACCTCTCCTCCGAAATCCGCGTGGCCCGGGGTGTCGATCAGGTTGATCTTGACGTCCTTGTAGGTGGCCGCCACGTTCTTCGACAGGATGGTGATCCCGCGCTCGCGCTCGAGGTCGTTGTTGTCGAGGATCAGATCACCGGTCGCCTTGCGGGGGTCGATGACGTTGCAGTGGTGGATGATCTTGTCCACCAGTGTGGTTTTGCCGTGGTCGACGTGGGCGATGATCGCGACGTTGCGGAGTCCGCTCATGGGGAGGGGTCGGATTTGACGGC
>WTID01000242.1 GCA_011522855.1 Flavobacteriales bacterium | reverse complement strand
CGCGCGACAGCGTGTACTACCACTACATGAAGTCGTACAGCCCGTACGATCAGGTGGCCGCCCAGGATTACCCCAACACCCTGGTGACCACCGGGTACTGGGACAGCCAGGTGCAATATTGGGAGCCCGCCAAGTGGGTGGCCAAGCTGCGCGAGTTGAAGACCGACGACAACACGCTCCTCTTTCATACCAACATGGACGCCGGCCACGGCGGTCAGTCGGGCCGGTTCCGCCGCTACAAGGAGGTGGCGTTGGAGTACGCCTTCATGCTGGACCTCGAGGGCATCGACGGCTGATTCCGGCCGTCGAGTGGTCCCCGCGTCAGTGCTTTCCGAGTTCCGAGCCGGCCTGAAACTGTTGCAGGGCCTGGAACGTACCTTGGCTGTATGATCCTGCTTTCTGCCAGACGGCGCCGATGGTGGCGCCCCGCCCTGATGTGGACGGCCGTGTTGGCCGTCGCAGCCGGGTGCCAGACCGTGCCCGAGGAGTTCTCGGCGCCGACGTGGACCCCGGTGGCGGCCGTGCCCCTTGTGGACACTCGATTCGACCTCTCCGATGTCCTGGAGGTGCTGACCGACAGCCTGGACACCGTTCCCGTGGCCACCACCGCCGAAGGGGAGTTGGCGTTCTACCATGAGCAGGGCTTCACGGGATCGATTGCCGAAGAGTGGCTCATCCTGCCGGATTACGCCTCCGCAGAGTCGGTGACCCTCGGTGCGGACGAGGCCTTTGCCCTGAACTTGCTTCCCCCGGGACAGTCCATCACCTTTTCCGATGCCGCGTCGGCCCAGCTCGACGTCGTCGAACCCGAGGACGTCCTTCTGGACCGGATTGAACTGTCGGCGGGCACCCTCTCCTTCGACCTGACGACGACCATGGGGGACGATTTGTCGGGCAACTGCACCATCCCCGGTCTCGTGGACCCGGACGGGGCGCCGTATTCGTTGAACTGGAACTCCTTCCTGTTCACGGACGGATCCTTCTCGGCCACCCAGGATCTGACGGGCTGGGCGCTGCTTCCCGACAACACCGGGGAGGCCGTCAACCTGGTGGAGGCGGAGTACACGTTGACCGTCATCAACAATCCCAACCACGAAGCCATGGAAGGAGAGTCCCTGTCGCTCGCCTTCGGATTGACCGGAATGGCGTTCGATCGGGTGGAAGGCGATTTCGGTTCCGCGGGCATCAGCCTGGAGGAGGATGCCGTGACCTTGTCTCTGTTCGACGACCGCTTCACGACGTCGGGGCTGGAGATCAACCGGGCGTCCCTGCGACTGGAGGTGGAGAATGGATTCGGGGTGGAGGCCACGCTGGACTCCCTGAATCTGGTGTCCACCGCAGGGGGCACGCCGGATGTCCTGTTCGAGACGACGGCGGATCCGCTCATTGTGGCTCCGGCCGATGGAAGCTCAGCGATGCCGAGCCTGTCGGTTTGGGAGATCGACGAGACCAACAGCAACGTGGTCGATTTCTTTACCGCCGAGCCGAGGGACATCGACCTGAGCATGCAGGTCCGGTGCAACCCGGACGGACCGGCGGGCATTTCAGGGAACTTCCTGGACGTGGATGGCTTCGTGACCGCCCGACTCTTGACGGAGATTCCCTTGTCGATGCGCGCGGCGCAGATTGACTTCGTGGACACGGTGGACGTGGACATCCAGATTGAGGAGCAGGCCGAGGTGGACTCGGCGGAGCTCCGGTTGATCCTGCACAACGGCTTCCCCTTCGAGGTGGTCATCCGGGCCCGGTTCCTCGATGCGGACGGTGTGCAGATCGACAGCCTGTCAACTGCGCCCCTGGACCTGTTCACGATGCCGTTGACGGATGCGGATGGGTTGCCGGTGGAGCCCGGTCTCTTCGTCCATGACTTCTTCCTCGACTGGGAGCGGGCGGACCGATTGAGGTCCGCAGAACGGGTCATCATGGAGGCCTGGTGTGAGACGGCGGAGGCGCCGGCAGGCCAATTCGTCCGGATCACGGAAGAACAGGGCCTGCGCATGGAGCTCGGGTTGCTGGTGTACGCCAAGATGGACTTCTGATGAACCGGATTGCACACACCCTCCTGATCGCGTCCCTCACGGTGGGGATGACGACCCGTGCCCAGCTCGGTCCCGTGGAGCTGTCTCCGGAATGGGGGCAGGCCGGCTGGTCCAACCCGGCCATTTTGCACCCGTCGGGCACCGTCTTCACCTTCGGTGGGTTCGCTGGAGCCCAGGTCGACGCCGTGCACTCGGGTCCGGCCTACCTCGACTTCGGCAACCTGGATGGGGAGCTGAACCCCATGGCCTTCCTCGGGCAGATGGACACGGTCGAGTACATCGGCACCCGCACCGAAGTGCCGCTGGTCGGGCTCACCATGCGGGACGAGAACCGCTTTGAGATCCGGTACCGCAGCCGCCTCGTGGTGGACCAGGATTTCCGGTATGACCGCGACCTGCTTTCCGTGGGATGGATGGGCAACGGCCACCCCGATTTGATCGGTCGGCCCCTGTCCTTTTCCGGCATGGGCGTCGACGCGCAGGCTTATCTCGACCACGGCCTCAGCGTTGGGGCAATGGCCAAGGAGGACAAACTCTGGCTGGGCTGGGGCATCCACATCCTCAACGGGGTGTCGGCCCTGCAGACGGAGCACTTCGATGCCACGTGGATGACGGACACCCTCGACTACAGCTGGACGCTGGATGGAGCGGCGACGGTCAATGCGGCCGGCCTCGATTTCGACTCCCTCGCGGCCGGGGTGTCGCCCGAGCTTCCGGGCGATGGCGGCATTCCCCCCACCCTCGGCTCAGGCGTGGCCTTTGATGTCGGCTTCCTGTGGCGCCTCACCCCCAAGTTCGAGCTCGAGGGTTCGATGGAGGGCCGGGGCTCGATCCGCTGGCTGGAGTCGGTGTCCCGCCGGCAGGTGGACCCGTCCACCTTTGTCCTGCAGGGGTTGGATGTCATCGGCGTGGTGTCTGAAGCGGAAAACCAGACCTTCCCGGACTCACTCGAATCCATGCTGGAGACCTGGGCCGAGGACATGGTGGACTCGCTCGCCCAAACCTTTGATTCGGAATCCACGGAGGGACTGCCTGCCGCATTCGATACGCGGGTGAGGGAGACCTGGCGGCTCGGGTTCCGGCTCCGCCCCGCGAAATCCTTGGAAATCCAAGCTTTGGCCTACCGGCAGTTCCAATATGACCGGCAGGTGGACGGCTTCGTCTTCGGTCTGGTGCATCGGGTCGGGAAGAACATCGCGACGCAGGTTCAGGGCCAATATCTCCATGGCCGATGGTCCTGGGGCGGGGGCCTGTCCTTGCGCGGGGGCCCGCTCCGGATTGCGTTCAGCGCCCGCAATGTGGCCGGCATCCTGTACCCGCTCGAGGCGGGCCATTGGAGTGGTCAGTTCGGAATGGCGTTCGAGTTCGGCTACGCCAAGGACAAGAAGAAGAAAAAGAAGAAGGGCGACCTCGGGACTGGCAAGGGCATGTGGCACTGAGCCACAAAGTCGAGCCTACAGGTCCTCGAGCCCCAGTTGTCGCAGGAGCTCCACCAGGGGCATGTGGTCCGGCTCGTGATGGGCTGCCGTCCAGCCGGACTGTGTGGCGCCGAGAACATTCACCTTGGTGTCGTCGATGAACAGGGTGGCCTCCGGGGCGATTCCGAATTGGCGCTCGACTTCTTGATAGGCTCGGGCATTGGGCTTGCGGTGTCCCAGCCGATGGCTGTAGATGATCTGGCGGAAGGTCTGTCCAAAGGCCTTGCCGTGGTCGGCCAGGATTTGACGTTCGAAGAATTCGGCGTGCAGGGCGTTGGTGTTGCTGAACAGGAGCAGGTCAAATCGGGAGGCGAGCTTCTTGAGAAGGGGCACCACTTCCGGCCGGAGTCCGGTCAGCACGGCGTTCCAGGCGTTCTTGACGTCTTCGATGGACGTTCCTCCCCGGCATCGGTTCCTCAGGGCCAGCAGGAATTCACCTTCTGAGGTGATGCCACATTCAAGATCGTCCATGAGACCGGATTGGCGGCCATGGTCATAGAGTGATTCGAACCGCTCAAACCCGAGGGCGTGGAAGGCGGATGCCGTGGCGCGGTGATCGATGCGGTAGAGGACGCCGCCGAAGTCGAGAATCACATGCCGGATGGGGCGCCAGTCGATGGGCAGGATCGTCGACGGCATCCTTCCGGTCAAAGCTGGAGGACCCAGGCCTGTTCGAAGCCATGTCGCTCCGCCATGGCCCGTCGGAAGCGGGCGGCGTCGGAGGCGCTTTGGAAGCACCCGGCGGACACGCGTTGCATGCCGTGTGGACCTGGTAGGATGGCTGTGGCATAGCCCAGGGCTTCGAAGCGGCGCGCCAGGGCGGCGGCGCGGCGGGCTTCGCCAAAGGTGCCGGCGATCACGTGGTGGGCACAGCCGCTGGCCGTGGATCCAGGAATGGGGAGGGGCATCAGGGCTTCTGTGGTCGACGGAGCGGGCAGGTCGGGGGCGCCTTCTTGCAAGTAGGGCAAGTCATCACCGAGGTTGAGTTCGGGAAACCGGATGTCTTCTCCCTCGATGCGGGGAGCGAATTCGGTTTCCACGGGGTCCGGAGACAGGCCGAGGAGATCGAAGCTGGTGGCGTGTTGCTGGTTCCACCAGAGGGTGCCGGTGGCGAGGATGGGCAGGGCCAAGACAGCGGCAACCTTGAGCAGCCGCTGCGACAGGGGCACCACCACGGCACCGGATTCCTCCTCTGCGGTGTCGACCGTGGTCGTCTCGGTCTCGGGCGGGGTCTCCACGGCGGCGTGGTCCGGCCAGGCGATGCGGGACAAGCCCGGGGCGGCGTAGCGTTCACCAATGCGGGGCTCCGGCACGAAGCCGAGCGTTCCGTCTTCGGCCCGATACAGGCGTCCGAGACCGCTGAGGGTCACATGCCGTCCCTGTTGGAGGATGGAAAACAGCGCGTCCGTTTCCCGGTCGAGCCACTCGGTGGCCGCTTCGTTGGAGCACCCCGTGGCACGTCGGATTTCCTGCTCGAGCAGGCCGTCCCGCACAGTCAGCTTGGGGTTGAACAGCACATCGCGTCCCGGGGGAATCCATTCGCCCTTGTCGGCGTCGAAGCGCGCCGGCACCGGGTGCGCCACGAATCCACCCATGCCCGGAATCACCAGACAGTCGTGGTCATGAAGCAGCAACGGCAAGGCGTTGAGCAGGAAGTTGGACTCGGGTGCAACACTCATCCGATGCGCAAAATAGGCCGAATTCAGGGCCGTGAAAATCAAATGGCCCTCACGGGGCTTCGGTGGACCGGTTCGCATGCCAGCGGCGCACCCGTTCCAGGTCGTCCTGCGTGTCCACCGATCCGGGGCCGGCGGTGTCCTCGACGTCGACGACGTGGATGTGCACTCCCGCTTCGAGCCAGCGCAGTTGTTCCAGGCGCTCCTGCTGTTCCAGGCGGCCGATGGGCAGGGTCGCACACCGTTCCAGCCAGCCGGGTGCAAAGCCGTACAGCCCGAGGTGGATGTGGTGGGGTCCGGCCGGTGGCACAGGAGCGCGCGAAAACCGCAAAGCCCGGCCATTTGGGTCGCATTCGACCTTGACGCGTTCCGGAAGCTCGACTTCGCCAGGGTCGGCGGGTCGGCGCACCGTGGCCACCTGGGTGTGCGGCTGCCGAAGCAGCCGACAGAGGGCGGTGAGGTGCCCGGGTTCTGGGAAGGGTTCGTCGCCCTGGAGGTTGATGACGGCGCCCTCCGGGTCCTCCATGGCCTGCCAGGCGGCGAGGCAGCGGTCGGTTCCGGAGGGGTGCTCCCCGGTGAGGATGGCCCGCCCCCCGGCGTCCTCGACGGATTGGACGATGTCGGGGTGGTCGGTGGCGACGACGGCCTCGTTGATGTCGGGGTGCCGGTCGGCGGCCCGCCAGGCGTGGACCACCATGGGGGTGCCCCCGATGTCGGCGAGGGGTTTTCCGGGCAGACGGCTGGCGTCCATCCGCGCGGGGATGATGGCGGTGATCCTCACGGGGTGAACGTGTAGCGGACCATCCACAGGCGGTTGGCCTCGGCGGCCAGAGGCCTCAGGGCGTAGCTCAGGTTGGCGGCGTTGCGGACGATGAGCTCGACGTGGTGTCGGTCATCGAATTTCCGGCCGACCTGAATGTCATGCAGCCACTGGGCCTCCTTGCGGTCGGCGAGCCAATCGATCAGGCCATATTGGAGCAGGCCAAGCTCTTCGATGTCGAGGAAGGCCTTGTCGATGTTCTGGATGCTCGTGTTGCGGGCCGCATTCCAGCCGAAGGTCCACCCCGTCGTGTGCTGGAGGCTGAGGTTGGCACGGAAGGTGTTGCGTATGCGGTACTTGAGGACGTGGTCCGTCGTGTCCGAGCTGGTGTTGGCGTAACTGACCCCTCCGGGAATGGTTGGGAATTCCGCGTAGACCGAGTCCGGCGTCAGGCTGACCGGATTGAGGAAGGTCTGGCCGATGAGCCATTGGACGGTCCAGTCTCCGAGGTCGCCCTGCCCCATGGTGCTCCACTCCAGGCCGGAGACGCGGGCGCGCCCCGTGTTGATGCTGCGGAACCCGAGGTCCAGTAGACCATTGCCCGAACTGCCCCACACCCCGAAGGTGTATTCGATGAAGTCCTCGAAATCTTGCTGGAAGACGGCGAGGTCGAGGAAGCCTTTCCATTGTCCTTCCTTCCCGAACCGGAAGCCTTGCTTGAGGCCAATCTCCATGTTGGTCGAGGATTCCGGCCGGATGTCGAGGGATGGGAAGACGTTGATGCCCCCGACTTCAGTCTGGATGAATTTTTCGGCTATGCTGGGGAATCGGAAGCCCTGGCCGACGCTCGCCCGGAGGTAGCTCGCCTGCCCGAAGCGGTAGTTCAGACCGGTGCGGAAGACCGGCTGACCGAGGGAGACGCTGTCGAGCACGAACTGTTCGTAGCGGCCGCCGGCCGTGACATGCAGGCGTTCGTGGGGTTGGAGTTCCACTTGGAGGTAGGCGGCGACATTGGCGGCGTTGTGGATGGAATCGCCGGTGCCGGCCGCATACAGTTCGGCTACGCTGCGCGTCCGTTGGGCGTAGACACCGCCCGTGGCAGTCCAGAGTTCTCCACGGTACTGGGAGCGCGCTTCTCCTTGCCAAGTGCTCGACGCATTGCCCTGGTTGTTGTCGTTGTCGTTGATGAGGCGGAGGAACCGTCCTTGGATGCGGTGGTTCCAGGCCCCAACTGACCGTTCGACATGGGGGTCGATGGTCACCATGCGCTGGGTGGTGCGGGTGTCGGCACCAGCCGTGGCCGCATAGAAGCCGGAGTCGGCGTCGAGCCAGAGCAGGGTGCCGATGCTTTCGCCGCTGATGGCGTTGGCCCGGAGGCCATAGCCCCATCCGCCGTTCTTGGGCGCGTGCTGCCAGGCACCGTTGACCCGCCATTGCCGCTCGGCATCGTAATGGTCCACGGTGAAGGGGTTGTACGGCCGGTCGTGGGCCTCGCCGGTGGCGGGATCGATCTGGGGCCCCTTGTACCCGTCGCTGCCGAGCCACTGTCCGCCGAAACTGAGGCCGTCTCCATTGGCCAATCGGCGGGTGTGGAGCCAGGACGTGCTGCTCTGCATCAGGGGCCGGTTCCAGTATTTCCGACCATCGCCGGGGTCGCTGTGCACGCCGTGCTGAAAGGAAATGCGCGTGAAGGGTTCCGGGTCGGGAAACGCGGTGCGGAATTGGATGACCCCGCTGAGGGCGGAGGATCCGTAAAGGACACTGCTGGCGCCTTTGACCACCTCGACCTGCTCGAGATTTTCCAAGGGCAGGAAGCCCCAGGTGGGCCGTCCGGCATCACCACTGAGGACGGGAAGGCCGTCGAGCAGGACGGCGACGCGGGATCCGGCGCCGAAGCTGTACCCGCTGCCGCCGCGGATCTGGGGCTCACTGTCGACGATGGTGACACCTGGTGTGCGGGACAGGCTTTGGTCGGCACTGGTCGGTGCGCCCTGGTTGACCAGCTCGGGAGGCAGCACGTCGATGGAGACGCTGACCTCGCCGAGGTCCTGTTCATAGCGTCCGGCCGAAACGACGGCGGTGCCGATGCTGGCCACATCAGGTTCGAGCCGGATGTCCAGGGTGCGGTCTCCTTGCCAGGCGTCGAGGGTCTGCGTGGTCTCGATGTACCCGACATACCGGACGCGCAACACCTTGGCTTCCGCACCATCTCCGGAGAAGGAGAAGCGTCCGTCGACATCGGTCAAGGCGCCTTGTCCATCGAGGAAGACCGCTGCGCCAGGGAGCCCCCCGTCGGTGGTGGCGTCGAGAACCGTCCCCTGGAGACGCCACCCCTCCTGGGCGAGCAGATTCGAGGAGAGGACGACGGTGAACAGGGTGGCGAGCAGGATGGAGGTCGATCGCATCATCGTGCCGAATGTAAACCGAAGCGGCCCGTCGGTGAACCGGTGGTCGGAGCTGGGCATGAATCCGGGAGGTTTCGGGGGTGGATGAAAACAGAGGTGGTCCCGGAAGCGACCGGGACCCGGAACGGGAGCAGTGGCTGCTCGATTGGCTGACGGCGGCGCAATTGCCGCGGTTCAACCGCAAGGGGACACTGCGCGTGGTCCGCCGATGCGGACTGGGTGCCTGGTTGTCGGGCGTGGAACCGGGATTGCTGGCTGCAGCCAGGGATCGGGCCCAGGATCAATGGGCGGCCATGAGGCGACAGGGCATTCAGGCGCTCGTCATGGGGCATCGCGGGTATCCCTTCGGCCTGTCCCAGGTGCCGGACGCGCCGTGGATCCTGTTCGTGAAAGGACAGGTGGAGACGCTTCACCGGACGCGTCCGGTGGCCGTCGTGGGAACGCGCCGGTCCTCGGTGGCCGGGGGGTTGGCGGTGGAGGGCGTGTTGGATGGGATGTCCGGGTTGGACTGGACGTTGATCAGCGGCATGGCCGATGGAATTGATGCCCGGGCGCACCGTGCTGCACTCGAACGGGGTGTGCCGACTGTCGCCTGCCTCGCCCACGGCCTGCATTCGGTCCATCCCCGAACCAATGCGGCCCTGGCGGAACGCATCCTCGAGGCCGGGGGGTGCTGGGTGTCTGAATACCGGTTGGGCATCCCGCCCTCCAAGTACACCTTTCCGGCGAGGAACCGGATCATCGCCGGGCTGGCCCAGGCCGTGGTCGTGGTGGAGTCCAACGATCCCGGGGGCAGTCTGATCACGGCCCGACTCGCCCAGGACTATGACCGCCGGGTGTTTGCCTTGGCCCCGTCGTGGGGCGCTGAGTCGATGAAGGGCAATGCCCGGCTCATCCAGGACCATGTGGCGGAGTTGCTTCACATGCCAGAGGACCTGGCCGTGGCGATGGGCTGGAAGACTGAGGGAGAGGCTTGTCGGGAAGCCGGGGTGGACGACCCGCTCCTCTCAGTGCTGCATCCGTACGTTCCGAAAGGCTTTGACGCCATCGTCGCCGCGTGTGAAGGGGACCGGAATTCGGTCAGGAGCGGATTGCTCGAGGCGGAATTGAGGGGGGAGGTGAGGGCGTGGCCGGGAGATCAGTTCACCCGGACGGTGCGGTGACCGTCAGAGGCCGTTCATGATGGTCTCAATGTCCACCATGCAGGTCATGCAGTGGGAGGCCATGGCCTCTACGTGCTGCTGGATCTCTCCGATGGGGGCCATTTCCTTGCCCATGGCCTCGATCTGCTTGAAGGCTTCGTAGGCCTCGTTGAACCCGATGGCCCCGGAGGCGCTCTTCAGCTTGTGGGCGAAGAAGGCCACTTTCTCGTGGTCCCCTGCTTCAGCGAATCGGGAGAGCTCCGCCACATCTTTCGGGGCATTGGCCAAGAAGATCTGGAGGACCTGACGCAGGAAGGCGGGGTCGTTGCCGACAATCTTCTTGAGGTGGTCGAGGTCGAGGGACACCATGGGGCTAATGTCCGAAAATTCTATTGGAGGGCTCAGAAGCGTCCTGTGAACCACTTCCAGAGGTCGTTTCCGTTGGCCAGAAGCATCAGGGAGCCGACCAGCAGCAGGCCGATGAGCTGGCCGTATTCCATGACCTTGTCGCTGGGCTTGCGGCCAGAGATCATCTCGTACAGAAGGAACATGACGTGCCCACCGTCCAGGGCTGGGATGGGAAGCAGATTCATGAAGGCCAGGATGATGGACAGCAGGGCCGTGATGTTCCAGAAGCTGCGCCAATCCCACTCGGGACTGAAGATGCTGCCGAGGGTGATGAAGCCGCCCAGTTGTTGGGTGCCGCCCGGCCGGAAGAGGAACCTCAGGGAGGAGACATAGTTGGTGAGGGTGGTCTTCGTCTTGCGGGCGCCTTCCGACAGCGCATCGACCGGACCGAAGGACCGTTCCACGAATTGGAACCCGTCAAGGGATTCGACCTCGATGGGGTAGAATCCAAGTTTGCCGTCGGCATCGACGTCCGCGTCGAGGGCCAGGGTGCCGTTCGACGGGAGGGTCAGGCCCAGTTCGGGGTCGGGAACTGCGTCTCCGCCCGAGCGGGTGACGGTGAGGGTGACCGTCTTTCCGGCATGGCGGCCCAGGGCTTCGACGAGGGTCTGGAAGTAGGGGGTGGACTCCCCGTTGACGGCGAGGATGCCGTCGCCCGGCTCGAGTCCGGCCCGTTCGGCGCCGGAGGCGGGCATGACCCGGTCGATGATGGTGGGGAAGTTGACGCTGAACGGAGTGGATCCCTTGGGGATGTCGTCCTTGCGGTCGACGAGGACCTGGCCCAGTTCGGTCGGGAAGTCGAGGGTGGTCACCTCGCCGTCGCGCAGGACTTCGGCCGACGTCACCTGGCCGCCGAAGACGAGGTCCTGGAAGTCGCGGGTCCGGGTCACGGCCTGTCCGCCGAGGGTGAGGACGATGTCTCCGTCTTGCAGGCCGGCGTCCTCCAGCGGCTGGGCGAAGGACATGCCGTAGGGGAGCGCGTCGAGCTTGAGGTCCCGTTCACCCCAGACGAAGAAGACGAGGCCGTAGATCAGCACGCCTAGGATGAGGTTGACGGTGACGCCCCCGAGCATGATGATGAGGCGCTGCCAGGCGGGCTTGGACCGGAACTCCCAAGGCTGGGCCGGTTTGGCCATCTGCTCCTTGTCCATGCTCTCGTCAATCATGCCGGCGATTTTGACATAGCCGCCGAGAGGGAGCCAGCCGATGCCGTACACCGTTTCCCCGATTTTCTTCTGCCACAAGGCGCCCTTGATGTCGAAGAAGAGGAAGAACTTCTCGACGCGGGTCTTGAAGAGGCGCGCGGGGATGAAGTGGCCGAGTTCGTGGAGCACGATCAGGAACGAGAGGCTCAAGAGGAATTGGCCGGCTTTGACGAGGATTTCCATGACGCGGGCGACAAAACTAACCCACCCTCCCGTGCGCATTGATTTTTAACGCCTTTTCCGCCCTTTGGTCACATCTTGCCGGTGCGGAAGGGCACCTTCCGTGCGTTTCACAAGCATGGCCAACCAGAAACAGACGTCGGGCAAGGGAAAATCCAAGGCGGCAAAGGCGCCTCGGGACCGGTTCATCGGACCGTCCATCCTGATGTGGCTTGCGCTCTTGTCTCCGGTGCTGGGCATCATCGGCCTGTTGGCCATTGCGTCCTCTTCGGACCTCCCCGACACCGAGACCCTGGCCAACCCGAAGACCGACTTGGCGACCCGGATCTACGCCGTCGACGGGGTCCAACTGGGCAGCTTCTACCGCGAGAACCGGGCCGATGTCCGGTATGCCGATCTGCCCCCCTCGTTGGTGCAAGCCCTCATTTGTACGGAGGACGTCCGTTTCCGGGACCACACCGGCGTCGACTTTCGCGGACTTGCCCGGGCCATTGCCTACCTCGGCAAGAAGGGCGGAGGCAGCACGGTGACGCAGCAGTTGGCCAAGCAGCTCTTCACCGAGCGCTACGACCGGACCGGCTTCTTTGAACGGGCTGTTCTCCAGAAGCCCAAGGAGTGGATCATCGCCACGCGGCTCGAGCGGCAGTACACCAAGGATGAGATCATCGCCCTGTATCTGAACCGCTACGACTTTCTGAATCAGGCGGTGGGCATCCGCAGTGCGGCGCAGGTTTATTTCGGCAAATCGGTTGTCGGGCTTGACCTCCACGAGTCCGCCATGCTGGTGGGCATGCTCAAGAACAGCGCCCTGTACAACCCATTGCGCCGGCCGGAGCTGGTGCTGGAGCGGCGGGGCACGGTGATTTCGCAGATGGTCAAGTACGGGGTGGTCCCGGCGTCCGCGCAGGACAGCCTGAACGCCCTGCCCCTGGGCCTCAGCTACCAGCGCGTGAGTCACGACGAGGGTCCGGCGCCCCATTTCCGGGAGCGGTTGCGGGCGGAGGTCAAGGGCCTGCTGGACGCCAAGGATGAGGGTGGCGACTACGTCATCGCCAAGGCGGACGGTGCTCCCTATGATCTGTATCGCGACGGCCTCGTGATCCACACGACCATCGACAGCCGTCTGCAGCGCTACGCCGAGGAAGCGGCCAACCGGCACATCCGTGGCGAGCTCCAGGAGGATTTCTGGAAGGACCTCAAGCGGACGACCGGTCGGGGCTGGCCGTTCAGTCCGGACATCGAGACGCAGGAGCAGAAAAACATCCTTAAGCGGGGCGTGGAACAGAGCCGTCGCTACCGCCTCGCGATGGGCAAGGAGTGCCCGGAGTGCGAGCGCCCCGGCTTCTACATCGCCGAGCAGGACAGCGCAGGGCAGCGCGTCCACGTCTGCCGTCCCTCCAAAGGGGGGTGCGGCCATGCGTGGCCGGTGATGTCTCGCCGGGAGCTGGATGACGAGTTCGAAAAGGAGACCCGGACGCGGGTCATGGGACTGCGGGGATGGGTCGACACGGTCATGACCCCATTGGACAGCATCCGCCACCAGAAGACCCTGTTGCACGCCGGTCTGATGAGCGTGGACCCCCGGAGCGGGGAAGTGAAGGCGTGGGTCGGGGATCTCGATTACCAGTGGTCCCAATTTGACAACGTCATTCAGTCCCGTCGCCAAGTGGGGTCGACGTTCAAGCCCTTCGTCTACGCCACGGCCATCCGCCTGGGGCTCGACCCCTGCACGGAATTGCCCAACCAGAAGACCTGCATCGAGATGCCGGAGGGACAGGACCCCTGGTGCCCCGAAAACAGCGACCTCGCCTACGGGGAGATGGTCACGCTCGAGTATGCGCTGGCCAATTCCATGAACACGGTCACCGCCAAGCTCATCAAGGACTATGGGGTGGACCGGGTGGTGGAGCTGGCCCACGCGATGGGGATCGAGACGGAGATTCCCGCCGTGCCGTCCATCGCCCTCGGGGTGGCCGAGCTGTCGCTGATGGAGGTGACCAGTGCCAATGCCACGTTCGCGGGCGGCGGCGTGCACCATGCACCGCGGATCATCCGCCGCATCGAGGACAAACGGGGCAACACCATCTATGAACCCCGCCCGGAAATCCGGCAAGGCCTTGACGCCGCCACGGCCTACCGCGTGCTCGAGATGATGAAGGGCGTCGTTGACGGCGCCTACAATGCGGAACTCGGCCGCAAGGGCACGGGCATCCGTCTGCGGATGGACCTCGATCACCGGGAGTACGACGGGCTCAAGATTCCGATGGCCGGCAAGACGGGCACGACGCAGTCCAACGCGGACGGATGGTTCATCGGCCTCACACCCGAGCTCGTGACGGGCGTGTGGGTCGGCGCTTCGGACCCGGCGGTGCGCTTCTCCACGACCAGCAAGGGCCAGGGCGCCAACACGGCCCTGCCCATTTTCGGCTTCTACATGAAGGATGCCCTTGCGGACCCCGAAGTGGGTCTGCTGGCGGAGGATTTCCGGCCGCCGGAAGGCGCGACCAAGGCGGTGCC
>WTID01000007.1:3314-41044 GCA_011522855.1 Flavobacteriales bacterium | reverse complement strand
CCATGACGATGACCACGCTGTAGACGACCGCCTTGGTGCTCGACCGGCCCACCTCGCGCGCGCCGCCGGACGTATAGTATCCATGGTAGGCGCTGACGCTGGTGATGATCAGGGCGAACACGCAGGTCTTGATGAGCGCATAGGCCACGTCGAAGGCCCGGAAGTCCACCTGCAGCCCGTATTCGAAATCCGCATAGGTGCTCAGGTCGGCGAAATCGCAGATGAACGCACCGGCCCCGATGCCGAGCACCATGGAGATGATGACGAGGAAGGGGAAGATGAAGAGGGCGGCCAGCAGCTTGGGCAGGACCAGATGGGAAATGCTCCGAACCCCCATCACCTCGAGCGCATCAATCTGCTCGGTGACCTGCATGGTGCCGATCTGGGAGGCGATGTTGGACCCCACCTTGCCCGACAGGATGACCGGGATGATGGTCGGGGCAAATTCGAGGATCATGGTCTGGCGCACCGTGAAGCCGATGGTGTAGGCGGGGATCCAGCCGCTGACCTGGTGGGCCGTCTGGATGGCGATGACCGCCCCCATGAACAGGCTGAGCAGGGCGACGATGCCGACGCTTTGTACGCCGATGGCCTCGAGTTCCACGGCTGTGGCCTGGGCAAACACCCGGCCCTTCTGCGGCCGCCGGAGGGCCGCGGCGAGGAACGAGAAATAGCGTCCGATGTGGTGGAGGATGCCCATGCCGTCCCGACGAAGGTACGGAGCCCGGTGCGCTGACGATTGTCATCTCCCGCACCCTCCTCCATCAGTGGGGAGGGGCCAGAACCGGCGGATGTTTGAATCAGCGGTCAAGGGAGCTTCCCGGCCGCCCCGGTGAACCGCAAGCCGGCCCCAATTGCGACTCCATAGATCTCCTCATAGTCCACCGCACCGCGCCACCCCGGCGTGGTGCGTTGCATTTCCGGCGGGTCAGACCAGCGGCTCGCCCTTCTCCGCCTTGAGGCGGGACACGAGCTGCTTGACCCATTGCTCCTCGTCGCGGGGACAGATGAGCAGGGCGTCGGGGGTGTCGACCACGATGAAGTTCTCGAGTCCCTTGGCCACGATGAGCTTGCGGCCCTCCGCCGCCACCATCAGTCCTTTGGAGCCCTCGGTGATCAGGGTTGCACCAGAATTGGCGTGGGCGTCGCCCTCCTTGTCGAGCGTGTCGTAGAGGGAGCCCCACGTGCCGAGGTCGCTCCAGCCGTAATCCCCGAGCACGACGCCGACGTTGGGTGCCTTCTCCATGATCCCGTAGTCGATCGAGATGTTTTCCGCGGCCCCGTAGATGGCGAGGATGGCCTCCTCCTCGGCGCGCGTACCGAGGTCGGCCTTCCGCTCCTCGAACAGCGCGTGCAGGTCCGGCATCTGGTCTTCGAACCGATCGAGGATGGTCTGCACGGACCAGACGAAGATGCCCGCATTCCAGCAGAAGTCCCCCGAAGCGAGGAACTGCTCGGCCAGCTCGCGGTCGGGCTTCTCGGTGAAGGTCCGCACCTGCCGCAGCCGGTCGTCTCCTGCATCGGGCAGGTCTTCGTACTGGATGTAGCCGTACCCGGTGTCCGGCCGCGTCGGTGTGATGCCGAGCGTGAGCAGCTGGTTGGTCTCCGACGCCCGGTCCACGGCCACGGAGAGCACGTCGCGGAACCCGGCCTCATCCGCAATCAAGTGGTCAGCGGGTGCGACGACCATGGTCGCCTCAGGATCCCGCTGGACGATGCGCTGGGCAGCATAGGCGAGGCAAGGAGCGGTGTTGCGCATGAAGGGCTCGCAGAGGACCTGGTCCTCCGGGATGCCCGGGAGCTGGTCGAGGATGTCCGCCTTGTACCGGGCGTTGGTCACCACGTACATGCGGTCGGCCGGCACCATGGGCTCGAGCCGGTCCGCCGTCATCTGGATGAGGGTCCGCCCGCGGTCCAGGATGTCCAGGAACTGCTTCGGGCGACCCGAACGGCTCATCGGCCAGAAGCGGGAGCCGACGCCGCCGGCCATGATGACGGCGTAGGTGTGGTCGTGTTGGGCCATGTCGCGTCCGTGTGGGGGTTCACCGGCCGCAAAGGTAGCCCTTCCTGCGAGGGCCGGGCCTCACCGAAGGAGGGACAGGTCTTGCACTTCGGCTTCTTCTTGCGCTTGGGACGGTAGACGTTCCGTTGCGAACTGCAGTCCGCAAGGAACAGGGCGAATGTGGCGAGACCGAGGGCACGGAGTCCCGTGGAACGGACGGTGCGCGTCCTCATCGCTTGCCGGTCATGTTGCCCGGCACGACCCATTGGTCGTATTCGGCTTCCGTCAGGTACCCGAGGGCCAGGGCCGCCGTCTTCAACGTGGTGCCCTCGGCGTGGGCCTTCTGGGCAATTTCGGCCGCCTTGTAGTAGCCGATGTGCGGGTTCAATGCGGTCACCAACATGAGGCTGTCGCCCACGAGCTGGTCGACGCGGGCGCGGTTGGGCTGGATGCCCGCCACGCAGCGCTCGGCGAAGGAGGCGCAGGCCTCTCCGAGCAGGCGGGCGGACTCGAGGATGTTCCGCGCCATCATCGGCTTGAACACGTTGAGCTCGAAATGACCTTGGGTCCCGCCGACCGTGACAGCGACATCGTTTCCCATCACCTGGGCGCACACCATCGTCAGGGCCTCGGCCTGCGTCGGGTTGACCTTGCCAGGCATGATGCTCGACCCCGGCTCGTTGGCGGGCAGGGACAGCTCACCGATGCCACTGCGGGGACCACTGCCCATCATGCGGATGTCGTGGGCAATCTTGTTGCAGCTGACGGCCAGCTGCTTGAGGGCACCGTGGGCCTCGACCACCGCGTCGTGGGCGGCCAGTGCCTCGAACTTGTTGGGGGCGGTGACGAAGGGGTAGCCCGTGGAGGCGGCCATGTGGGCGGCCACGGATTCGGCATAGCCGTCCGGCGTGTTCAGCCCCGTGCCGACCGCCGTTCCGCCGAGGGCGAGTTCGGCGAGGTGACCGAGCGTGGCCCGCAGAGCCCGGAGGCCATGGTCCAATTGGGCGACATAACCGCCGAACTCCTGCCCGAGGGTCAGGGGGGTCGCATCCATCAGGTGGGTCCGTCCAATCTTGACCACCTCCGCCATCTCTTCCGCCTTGGCTGCCAGGGCATCGCGGAGCTGCTCCACGCCCGGAATCGCCGTGCGGACGATGCGGTCATAGGCGGCGATGTGCATCGCCGTGGGGAAGGTGTCGTTGGAACTCTGCGACTTGTTGGCGTCATCGTTGGGGTGGACCGGTCGGTCGCCCTCGCCGAGGGTTCCGCCGGCCAACACGTGCGCCCGGTTGGCGATGACCTCGTTCACGTTCATGTTGGACTGCGTGCCCGAGCCTGTTTGCCAGACCACGAGCGGGAAGCAGTGGTCCAACTCGCCGGCGATGATCTCCCGGCACACGCGGACGATCAGGTCCCGCTTGGCCTCGGTCAGGATGCCCGCTTCACAATTGGCTTTGGCCGCGGCCATCTTCAGGTGGCCGAAGGCGTGGACCACCTCGATGGGCATGCTGCCCACGGGGCCGATGGGGAAGTTGTGGCGGCTGCGCTCCGTCTGGGCGCCCCAGTACTGGTCGGCGGGCACGGCCACTTCGCCGAGCGTGTCCTTTTCGATCCGGGTGTTCATGGTGCGATGGGTGTTCACGCCTCACTGGCGGACTTCTCCGCGGCGGCGTGCATGAGGTTGGCCTTGAGCATGGCCTCGATGTCGCCGTTGAGGACGGCATCGGTGTTGGACGTTTCGTAGCTCGAACGCAGGTCCTTGACCATCTTGTATGGCTGGAGCACGTAGGAGCGGATCTGGGACCCCCATTCAATTTTCTTCTTGCCGGCCTCGATCTCGGCGCGGGCCTCGTTGCGCTTGGCCATCTCCATCTCGTAGAGCTGGGACTTGAGGAGCTGGATGGCCTTCTCCTTGTTGCCGAGCTGGGAGCGGGTCTCCGTGTTGTCGATGATGATGCCGGTCGGCTTGTGGCGGAGGCGCACCCCCGTCTCGACCTTGTTCACGTTCTGGCCGCCCGCCCCCCCGGAGCGGAAGGTGTCCCAGGTGATGTCGGCAGGGTTGACCTCGATCTCGATGCTGTCGTCCACGAGCGGGTACACGTAGACCGAGACGAAGGAGGTGTGGCGGCGCGCCTGAGAGTCGTAGGGGCTGATGCGCACCAGGCGATGGACCCCATTTTCCCCTTTCAGCATGCCGAAGGCGTAGTCGCCGTCCACCTCCATGGTGATCTGCTTCACGCCGGCCACGTCCCCATCCTGCCGGTCGATCTCCCTGACCTTGAATCCGGCCTTGTCGGCATACATGGTGTACATCCGAAGCAACATGCCCGCCCAATCGCAGGACTCGGTTCCCCCGGCGCCCGCCGTGATCTGGATGACGGCATTCAAGCCGTCGGCCTCATCGGACAGCATCTGCTTGAACTCGAGCTCCTCGATTTTCTGGATGAGGTCGGCATGTTGGGCCTCGACCTCCTCCTCGGTGCTCTCGCCCTCCTTGAAGAACTCATACAGCACCTGCAGGTCCTCGACGGCCGTCTCGGCGGCCTCGTACTGCTCCACCCAGGCCTTCTTGCCCCGCATGCGACGCATGACCTTCTCGGCTTCCTTGGCGTCGTTCCAGAACTCGGGATCCTGGGTCAGCTTCTCATCCTCCTGGATGTCGATGCGCTTCCGGTCGATGGCGAGGTACCCTTTGAGGGCCTCCACGCGGTCGCGGGAATTCTGGATCTGGTCTGCCGTCAGCATGAGGGCCAAAGTTAGTCGGCATCCATGGCCTCGAGGGCACGGCGGGCGGACTCGTATTCGAACCCTTTGCGAACGAGGGCGGCCAGCGCCTTCTCGGCCGGGGCGTCAGGACGGACCTTTCGCCATCCGAGCAGCGCCCGAGCAGCGGCCGCCTCCACCTCTTGCCGGCCCAGCGACTCGATGCCTGCGCGGATGAGGCCCGAGTCGATGCCATGCACCTGCCTCAAGGCGGACCACACCTTGGCCGGTCCCCAGTTCTTGAGCACGATGTGGTCATGGATGAAGGCTTCGGCGAACCGTTGGGCATTCACGTAATCCTCCTTCTTCAGCGCGTCCAATTCCGCCTGGGCCTCTCCCGCCGCCCCCCAATCCGAGAGCTTTCGCAGGACCTGCGCGGGAGACCGCTCGGCCCTCGCGCACCAATTTCGTATCTTCGAGGAGACTTCTTTCATCCCACCAGCCGTGCCAAACTACGCACGGATGCACACTGTACACTGACCACGCACTCGCCGGGAACGCCCGACGAAGCCCAAACGAAACGCCATGAAAGCCGAGATCAACCAACGCATCGCCGCGTTGCTGGAAAACCCGGAAATCGAAGCCGTTCGCGTCGAGGTGCGCACCGCCTTCGAAGTGTATCGCGATGCGCGTGAGAAAGATGTAAAGGTCCAGAAGGAAGCGTGGGATAAAGAAGAGCGTCCCGCCCCCGAGCCGGGCGAAGAGCCCATCCGGTTCGAATACCAGGCCGACGAGGAAGACACCCGCAACAATGAGATGTACGCCGCCTTCCGCGAACGGGAGAAGGAATGGCGGGAAAAGGTGGCCGCCGAACAGCGCGCCAACCTCGAAAAGAAGCAGACCATCCTCGGCAAGCTGCAGGAATTGGTCGCCAACGAGGAGAACATCGGCAAGATGTTCGACGCCTTCAACACATTGACCGAGGAGTGGAACGCCGTGGGCAATGTGCCCGGAGACCAGTACCGCGAGCTGCATGACCAATGGCACCGGCTGCGGGACGAATTCTTCTACAACGTCAACATCTACAAGCAGCTTCAGGCGCACGACCTGCAGATCAATCTGAAGAAGAAGGAGGAGCTCATCGCCCAGGCGAGCCAGCTCGAGGCCGTGACCGACCTCAAGGAGAAGGAGATGCTCGCCCGCAGCTACATGAAGGCCTGGTTCGATGTCGGCCCGAGCCCGCGGGAAACCTATCAGGAACTCGCCGACACCTTCTTCGGCCACACCCGCGCCGCACTCGATGCCGTCAAGGCGCATTACGACTCCATCCGCGAGGGCTTCCAGAAGAACCTGGAGGCCAAGCAGGCCCTGGTCGAAGAGGTGCGGGCCCTGTTGGAAGAGGAGGTGGCGGAGTCCACCGCCTGGCCGGCTCAGGCCGAAAAAGTCAAGGACGTCCAGAAGCGCTGGAAGATGGTCGGATTCGCCGGTCGCAAGGACGACCAGGAAGTTTGGGAACAGTTCCGCGGGCTGTGCGACCTGTTCTTCCAGAAGCGGGATGCCGCCTTCGCCGACGTTCGGGAGGCCCAGAAGAAGGTCAAGGACCGCAAGGAGGCCATCGCCAAAGAGGCGGCCGAACTCGCGGAAAGCCAGGATTGGAAACCCACCTCGGACCGGTTGATTGCCCTGCAGAAGGAATGGAAGGACCTCGGCTCTGCCGGTCCCCGCGACGAAAACCGGCTGTGGCGGAAGTTCCGCGGTGCGTGTGACACGTTCTTCACCGCCCGGAAATCAGTGTATGCCGACCGCGACAAGGAGCACAAGGCCAACCTGAAGAAGAAGGAGGCCCTCATCGCAGAAATCGAGGCCTTCGAGCTCTCCGGCAAGCATGGGGATGACCTCAAGTCCCTCAAGGAATTCTCCACGCGCTGGGCCGAGAGCGGCCACGTCCCCCGCCGGGCCTTCGAGCAGATTGTGGAGCGCTACCGCGCCGCCATGGACGCCAAATACGATGCCCTTGGAGCCAAGCGCAGCGAACGCTCGGTCGAAGCGTACAAGAGCCGGGTCGAGAGCATGGTCAAGGGCGAGGGCGCTGAGCATATGGCCCGGAAAGAAGAGCGCATGATGCGGGACAAGATGGACCGTCTGCGCAAGCGGGTGGCCCAATACGAGAACAACATGGGCATCTTCACCGGAAAGGGGGCCGCTTCCATCATGGCCGACCTTCAGAAGAAGATCGAGGCCGACAAGCGGGAGATGGACGAGATCCGACGCAAGCTCAAGATGCTGCGCGAGGCTCGTCAAGCGAATCAAGCGGACTGATCCTGTCCTCGAGATAGGCCTGGTGCAATTCGCGCAACCGTCCGGGAAGGCGGAAGCGGTCGTATTGCTTGTCCAGCACATCGAGCACATCGAACTCGCGCGTCAACTCGCGCAACTCCTCGATGCCATGACCCGTGAAGAAGACCACCGGGTGGGCCAGGTTCAGGCTCCGCATCAACTGGAGGAACTCCACGCCGTCGATGGACGGCATCACCGAATCGAGCAGGATCAAGTCCAGTTCCTCAGTGGTGAGGATGCTCACCGCCTCGAGGGCATCGCAGGTCGTTTCCGTGTGGATGCCTTCCCGCACCAATTGGAGCTGGGTCAGGGTCAAGGCCATCTGATCATCGTCGAGATACAGGACGCGGAGCGGGGCAGTGGTGTCAGACATGGGGGATTCAATTTCGGCACATCTCCTTCAACCACCCAACTCGCTGCGGACCATAAGGCTGTCGGAATCCTCCGGTGAATGTGGGCGTTCCATGGAGAGGGGGGCGCTGGACCAGCCCTTTTCGGACAGGACATCGAGCACTCCGGGCAGCAGTGCCTGGAGGCGGGGACCCGCCTTTGCACTGTCGTGCATGACCACGATGGCCCCGGGCCGCAGGGCCCGCTCGGTCGCCAGTTGGCATTGCGTGGCACTGCGTCGGGGGTCGAAATCCCCGGTCAGCACGGTCCACATGACGATGCGGCTTCTCCGGGCGATGGCCCTCGCCTGCGTCGAGGCGATGCGGCCGTAAGGTGGCCGGAACAGGCCGGAGCCGGTCAGGGCTTCGCACTCGAGGTAGGACCGCAGGTAGGCCCGGTTTGGCGTCGCCCACCCCGATTCGTGGCGCATGGTGTGATTGCCCCAAGCGTGACCCTCCCGACGGATTCGGTCAAACACGTCGGGATGGCGCTTGATGTTTTCGCCCACACAGAAAAAGGTGCCCTTCTGTCCGGTCCGGGCCAATTCATCCAGGACGAAGGGGGTCCACTCGGGATGCGGCCCGTCGTCAAAGGTGAGGTGCACGGGCGCCCCCGTTCCCTCCCAGACAAACTCGGGAAAGAGGGGGGGCAAGGCCTTCGGAACGCGCGTGCTGTACACGGGCTCAAGTTCGGCACGAAGCCGCGGATTCGAGTGGGATGTGCGAAGACGCCGAGGACCTCCGCCCCGGGGTATCTTCGCGGCACATCGCTCTGGGCAATGGAATACGACTTCAAGGCCATCGAGGCCAAGTGGCGGGCCAAATGGACCGAACAGGGAACCTACCGCGCCGAGGAGGTCGCCGACCGACCGAAGTATTACGTGCTGGACATGTTTCCCTACCCGAGTGGGGCGGGACTCCACGTCGGCCACCCGCTCGGCTACATCGCCTCGGACGTCATCGCCCGGTACAAGCGCCAGTGCGGGTTCAACGTCCTGCACCCCCAAGGCTACGACAGCTTTGGCCTGCCCGCTGAACAGTACGCCATCCAGACGGGCCAACATCCGGCCATCACGACCGAGCGCAACATCGCCCGCTACCGCAGCCAGCTCGATCTGCTCGGGTTCAGCTACGACTGGAGCCGGGAGGTGCGGACGAGCAGCCCGGACTACTACCGCTGGACGCAGTGGATCTTTGCCCGGCTGTTCGAGCACGGGTATGACCACGAGGCGGGCAAGGCCCGTCCGATCGAAGCGCTGGTGGATGTCTTCACGGCGTCGGGCAATGCCGACCTCGACTGGTCGGTCGGTGACGAGACCCTCCTTGAAGCGGGATGTGCCGCGTGGGGCGGCGGCTTTGATGGCACGTTTACGGCTGACCAATGGAACGGGCTCGATGCAGCCGGCCGCAATGGCATCCTCATGGCCTACCGCCTCGCCTACCTCGCCGACAGCGAGGTCAATTGGTGTCCGGCGCTGGGCACGGTGCTCGCCAACGATGAAGTGGTGGGGGGCCTCAGTGAGCGGGGTGGCCATCCGGTGGTGCGCAAGAAGATGCGCCAGTGGATGATGCGCATCACGGCCTACGCGGATCGTCTGCTCGACGGACTGGACACCATCGATTGGTCCGACAGCATCAAGGAGGTCCAGCGCAATTGGATCGGCAAGAGCACGGGCGCCCAGCTCCGCTTTGCCATCCAGGACCATCCCGACCTCCACATCGAGGTCTTCTCCACCCGCCCGGACACCCTGCACGGGGCCAACTTCCTCGTGCTCGCCCCGGAGCACGACCTCGTCGACGCCATCACGACCGAAGGTCAACGCGCCGCTGTGTCGGCCTACCAACAGGAGACCGCCGCCCGCAGCGAGCGGGAGCGCATGGCCGGCGACCGTGGCGTGACCGGATGCTTCACCGGTGCCCATGCAGCGCACCCGTTGACCGGGAAGGCGATGCCAATCTGGATTGCCGACTACGTGCTGGCCGGCTACGGCACGGGCGCCGTCATGGCCGTCCCGGCCGGCGACCAGCGCGACTGGGAATTCGCCAAGGCGTTCGACCTGCCCATCCCGCCCATTTTCGAAGGTCACGACATTGAGACGGGAGCCCAGGCCGACAAGCAGGCCGTACTCTGCAACAGCGGAGACTGGAATGGCTTGACCTGCAACGACGCCCTTCCACGCGCCATCGCCGAGACCGAGGCCGCCGGCTTCGCCAAGCCCCGCGTCAACTTCCGATTGCGCGACGCGGTCTTCAGCCGCCAGCGCTACTGGGGCGAGCCCTTTCCCATCTGCTATGTGGACGGCATCCCCCAACTGATCGAGGACGAGCAGGTCCTGTTGCCCGACGTTGACGCCTACCTGCCGACCGAAGACGGCGACCCGCCGCTGGCCCGCGCCGAGCACTGGAACATCAACCGGGGCGACCGCATGGAGTACAACACCATGCCGGGCTGGGCCGGATCGAGCTGGTACTTCCTGCGCTACATGGACCCGCACAATGCGGATGCCTTCTGCGACCGGGCCAAGAGCGACTACTGGGGCCAGGTCGACCTCTATGTCGGCGGGGCAGAGCACGGCACGGGTCACCTCCTGTACAGCCGCTTCTGGACGAAGTTCCTCTTCGACCTCGACCTCATCGGGTTCGACGAGCCCTTCGCCAAGATGATCAACCAGGGCATGATCCTGGGGCGGAGCAGCTTCGTCTACCGCATCGAAGGGACCAACCGCTTCGTCACCTTCGAGCAGCGCAAGGAGCACCGCACCCAGCGCCTGCACGTGGACATCAGCCTGGTCAAGAACGACGTCCTCGACCTCGAGGGCTTCAAGGCGTGGCGCCCCGAGTTTGCCGGTGCGGAATTCGTGCTCAACGAGGCCGGAGAGTACCGCTGCGGCAACGAGGTGGAGAAGATGTCCAAGTCGAAGTTCAACGTGGAGAACCCCGACGACTTGGTGGAGCGCTACGGCGCCGACACCCTCCGTTGCTACGAGATGTTCCTCGGGCCGCTGGAGCAGGCCAAGCCCTGGGACACCCAGGGCATCAATGGCGTGCATGGCTTCCTGCGCAAGCTGACCCGCCTTTACCGGGACGCCGATGGCAACGAGCTGATCACCGACGGCGCTCCTTCATCCGAAGCTGAGCGCGCCCTGCACAAGGCCATCAAAAAGGTCACGGAGGATCTTGAGCGCCTCAGCTGGAACACCGTGGTCAGCGCCTTGATGATCGGGGTCAATGAGTTGACCGAAGCCGGGTGCCATGAACGCACAGTCCTCCAGCCTCTGGCCGCTTTGCTCGCGCCGTACGCCCCGCACCTCGCGGAGGAGCTGTGGGAGGCTTGTGGCGGGAAAGGCTCCGTCGTGGATGCCGCTTGGCCGAAGTGGGACGCCGAGAAGCTGGTCGAATCCGAGGTGACCTATCCCGTCCAGTTCAATGGCAAGGTGCGCTTTCAGTTCGCCGTGACCGCCGACGCGGCCCCTGCGGACGTGGAGGCCGCGGTGCTCGCCGATGAGCGCACCGCGAAGCAGCTGGATGGCCGCACGCCGAAGAAGGTGATCGTGGTTCCGGGCCGCATCATCAACATCGTGGGCTGACGCCCCTCCCTTCCAAAATCGACTTTCAGTCTGATTACAATTCGTCGCCGAAAGCCATATTTTCTTCGACGAACTTCAATTTATTTGCGATTGGTGGAATAATTGGCGATATTCGTGTGCACTTATCCGCACTTGAATCAGATATAATCTCGCCATGGTTCCCTATCGCCTTCTGCTCAGCCTGTTCCTGACCACCACCTGCCTGGCCCTCCAAGCCCGCCCCATGATCTCCTCTCCGGCCCCCGAAGGCTACGAAATCGCGACCGAGGTCGTGACGGAGGACATCGGCATGCTGATTGGCGCCCTCGGTGTCACGGACCTCACGGGCTACAGCTGCACCCGGCTCTATGTCATCATGAACAACGAGGACGACTTCATGTCCTCCGTGTCCGGTGACGCGCTGAATCCGACGTACATCAACACGACGACGGACTTCTACCATGCCGCGCTGGGTGCCGGCACCCCGAACGGCATCAACAGCCTGCTGTTCCCGGTCTACCCGGATCTCGCCTATGACAGCTGGGTGACCATCGGCCTCGAAGGCGTGCCGAATGCCGCCATTGGCGAGGCCGCCATCAGCACGGTCCAGGCCACAGACAACCCGTGGATGACCAACTTCGACCCGGGCGGCGGATTGCCCGGCGGAAACGTCGAAATCGACGACATGATTGGCGGCGCCTGGTACGCCCTCAACGGGGACGCCAACGGCGTTGCCGGTGCGGATCTCCAAGTCCTGATCGGCCAGTTCACCACCACCGGCGAACTCAGCGGACAGGTCTATTGCCAGGTGTTCATCAATGGAAACGGGCAAACCGAGTTCCGGGACACCTTCTTCTTCGGTGCGGATGCCGAGGTGGAGGGATGCACGGACCTGATGGCCTGCAACTTCGATGCGGAGGCCACGACCGACGATGACTCCTGTGAATATGCCGACGCCGGATACGACTGCGACGGCAACTGCCTCGCCGACAGCGATGGCGACGGAGTCTGTGACGACTTTGAAGTTCCCGGCTGCATGGATGAAGCGGCCTGCAATTTCGATGCGGAAGCCACCGACGACGATGGTTCTTGCACGTATGCCGATTCCGGATACGACTGTGCCGGCAACTGCCTCGCCGACACCGATGGTGATGGGGTCTGTGACGACTTCGAAATCGACGGCTGCACGGATGCGGCGGCCTGCAACTATGATGGCGCCGCCACCGAGGACAACGGCTCCTGCGAGTACACCTCCTGCGCCGGCTGTCTGGATGCCACCGCTTGCAACTATGACGACGACGCCTCCATCGACGACGGGTCCTGCACCTATGCCGATGCCGGATACGACTGTGACGGCGACTGTCTCGCCGACGCCGATGAAGACGGGATCTGTGACGAATTCGAGATCGACGGTTGCACGGATGAGGCGGCCTGCAACTATGATGACGAGGCCACCGACGACGACGGCTCGTGCGAATTCGCCGAGGACGGACTGGACTGTGACGGAGAGTGCCTAGAGGATGAGGACGGGGACGGCATCTGCGACGGGGACGACCCGTGCAACGAGCCCGATCTGACCCCGGCCGTGCTGCCGATCGTTCCGGCCACCTACATCGCCGAGGTCTCCCTCAACGGCCAGCCGGTGACCGGCTTGACCGTCTTCGCCACCGTCGACGGTGAGACCGTTGGCGTGGACGAGGCCTTTGATTTCGAAGGGGCCTCCTGGGTCAGCATGACCCTCTACGTCTCCCCGGGGGACGAGGTCGAATTCAACCTCTTCGATCCGGCCGCCTGTGAGGTGTACGACCTGGAGTTCGGGGTGACCGTGACCGAGGAAGGCGAGGAACTCGCCACGTTCGATGAGCCCGGTGACCTCCCGTTCCTCGGTGACGATGCCGTGCTCGGCTGCACCGACGAGGACGCCTGCAACTACGACGATGAGGCCAACGTGGACGACGGCTCCTGCGCGCTCCCGGAAGACGGCCTCGATTGTGACGGCAACTGCCTCGAAGACGCCGACGAAGACGGCATCTGCGACGGGGACGAGATTCCCGGTTGCACCGACGACACCGCTTGTGACTACGACGCCTCCGCCACCGACGACGATGGGTCCTGCACCTATCCCATCGACATCTACGGCACCGATGCCGTGGATTGCAATGGGGACTGCCTCAACGACGATGACGGAGACGGCATTTGCGACGAGGAGGAGACGGTCGGTTGTACCGATTCGGAGGCCTGCAACAGCGGTGACTATACCGACACCGACAACAGCCTCTGCCTCTACCCCGAGGACCTGAACGGCGGTCTCGACTACCTCGATTGTGACGGCAACTGCCTGAACGACGCCGATGGAGACGGAGTCTGCGACGAGGAGGAAGTCCTCGGCTGCCAGGACGAGCTGGCCTGCAACTACGACGAGAGCGCCACCGACGCCGGTGCGTGCGACTACGCCGACGAAGGCCTCGACTGTGACGGCAACTGCCTGGAAGACGCCGATGGTGACGGCGTGTGCGACGGAGATGAGATCCCCGGCTGCACCGATGCCGACGCCTGCAACTATGACGGCGCCGCCACCGACGAGGACGGATCCTGCGAATACGCCGAGGACGGCCTCGACTGCGACGGAAACTGCCTTGCGGACGCGGACGGAGACGGCATCTGCGACGGCGATGAAATCGCTGGCTGCTCCGATGAGGGCGCCTGCAACTACGACGACGACGCCACCGACGACGATGGCTCCTGCGAGTACACGAGCTGCGCCGGTTGTACCGATGCCACCGCCTGCAATTACGACGACGACGCCACCCTGGACGACGGCTCCTGCACGTTTGCCGAGGAGGGCCTCGACTGTGATGGCAACTGCCTCGCCGACACCGACGGAGATGGCCTCTGCGACGGCGATGATCCGTGCAACGAGCCCGACATGGATGTCGTGGTCCTGCCCGTCATCCCGAACACCTTGATCGCCGACGTGACGCTGGACGGCATGCCCATCGTGGGCGCCACCATCATCGCCACGGCTGATGGCCTCGTGGTGGGCACCGGCATCACCTTCGAATTCGATGGGGCCTCCTGGGTCAACATGAACATTTACCTCGAGGCAGACCAGACGGTCGAGCTCAACCTGTTTGACGCCACCGACTGCGCGCTGTACGAGCTCGACTTCGACCTGCTCGCCATCGAGGAGGGCGGAGAACTCGGTACGTTCGACGATCCGGCCGACCTGCCTTACCTCTCGGGTGAGGCCATCGAGGGCTGCATGGACGAGACCGCCTGCAACTACAACGAGAACGCCACCATCCCGGGCACCTGCGTGTACCCGGAGCAGTACTGTGGTGCCGATTACTACGACTGCGATTGTGAATGCCTCAACGACGCCGATGGCGACGGCATCTGCGACGAGGCCGAGGTCCCAGGCTGCAGCGATGAGCTGGCCTGCAACTATGACGCCGACGCAACGGACGCGGACGACAGCCTCTGCACCTATCCGGCCGAGGACTACCTCGACTGCGACGGCAACTGCCTGTCCGACGCCGATGGCGACGGCCTGTGCGACGAAGAGGAAGTGCCCGGCTGTACTGATGCCGAGGCCTGCAACTATGACGAAGACGCGACGGACGAAGATGGCTCCTGCACCTACGCCGAAATCGGCTTCGACTGTGACGGCAACCCGCTCGAGCTGGATCCCTGCGACCCCGAGTGCCTCGCCTTCGATCCGCCGGTCGTGGACTACACCGTCGAGTGCCTCGAAGACCTCGAGGACCTGACCTGCGAGAACCCCACGTCCGCACTCAACACCTGCACGGGCGCCGAATACGACGAGATCGCCTGCGTGTCCGCCCCCTACAACATGCCGTACTCGGTGGGCACCGCCACGACCGCCTACGGAATGGGTCCTGACGCCGCCATCCGCATCTACGGCTTGGAAATGGCCGGCCTCGCCGACTCCGATTACTTCATCGAGACCGGAGACGGATTGACCTTTACCCAGTTCGCCAACGACATCGCCATCCTTGAAGGAAGCGTGGCCAACGAGCTCAACCCCGACCAGTCCTTCGACGTCTTCTATGTCTTCGAAGACCGGACCTCCGGCGCCGATTGGGCCGACCAAGGCAAGGGATTCAAGTACATCTACACCTGCAGCGATCTGCCATTCGATGAGTGGGACATCTACATGCTCAAGAGCGACCAGAGCTACCTGCAGGGAACCGGGGACTTCGAGGGCAGCCTGCTGCAACTCAACCACGCCCCGAGCAACGGATACTTCGGCTTCCAGGTTGGCCTCGGTGCCAACGACCACAACTGCGAATACGGACTTGGCGGTTGGTTTGCCTGGGAGGGACAGATCAATGGAACCGAGGTCAATGGTGCCCTGGGCGACGTGATCACCAACCTTGCCTTCGAGGACGTCGTCCCGACCGAAAGCGACCCCTGCGTCACCAACCTCTACACGGTGTTCGACGACAGCTGTGGTGCCATCACCTACGAGCAGCAGGTCTGCCGCCTCGACGAGACCGCTCCGCTGTTTGACAACTGCCCCGCGGACACCACAATTTCCTGCGGAGAGCCCCTGCCCGAGCTGCCGATGGTCACCGCCACCGACAACTGCGACGATCCGGGCAGCCCGATCGTGACCTACCTCGGTGAGTCCATCATCGACGAGACGTCCAGCGCCTGCTACACGCTGCAGCGCACCTGGTCCGCCGTTGACCTGTTCGACAACGAGACCCTCTGCGTCCAGCTCATCCATGTGGTGGACACGGAAGCGCCGTCCATCGACCTCACCCTCCCGGGTGACCTGCAGGTCCCGGTGTCCGCCCTCTGCGCCACCGACCTGTCGACCGACATGACCGGCCTGGCCGAAGCGGTCTTCGCCGACAACTGCGCCTTCGCCTCCGGGGATGTCTCGTACACGGACATGGTGGCTGACAGCACGGCCGCCGGCTGCTACACCATCGAGCGCCAGTGGACCGCCACCGCCGTGGACAGCTGCGGCAACACGGCCATGGACATGGGCATCCAGACCATTGAGGTCATCGACACCCAAGCCCCGGTCATCACGCTCAGCGCCACGCAGACGGAAATCGCTTGTGATGAGTGGACCTGCGACCTTGACGAGCTTGTGAACCTCGGCCTCGTGTCCTGGACGGACAACTGCGGAATCGACACCGCCTACATCGACTGCCAGGCCATGTCCGGCGGTTGTGTCTCCCCGGTCCCGACCTGGGATGTCGCCTACACCGTGGTCGACGCCTGCGGCAACTCCACGACGACGCACCAGTTCATCCTGATGATCGACACGGTGGCCCCGACCATCGACATCACCTGCCCGGCCGACGTCGTGGTGGAGCTCGATGGCGACTGCGAGGGTGAACTCGACCCCACCCAATCCGGCGAGGTGGCCATCACCAGCACGGACAACTGCGATGCCGCTCCGACCCTCAGCTACACGATCGAGGACAGCGCACCCGACTACACCTGCGCCGACGGCGCCGGCACCTATGTCATCACGCGGACCTTCCACGCGGTCAGCACGGACCACTGCGGCAACACCGCGGAGGCCTCCTGCACGCAGATCCTGACCGTGGTCGACGTGACCGCTCCGGTGGTCACCCAGCTTGAGTGCCCGGCCGACACGACCGTGATGCTGGACGCCTCCTGCTCGGCCGAGTTCGGCACCGACCTCCTCGGCCTGCCGACCATCGTCGCCGAGGACGGCTGCGACGCCGCCCCCGCCACCTTCCAGTTCCACATGGACGGGCCCCTGACGCCTCTCTGTGACGGAAGCGATGGAAGCGCCGACGGCAGCTTCAGCTTCGAGCGGACCTTCTACGCCTGGTCCGTGGATGCCTGCGGCAATGTGGGCGACACGGTGACCTGCGTCCAGACCATCACGGCACTCGACGAGACGGCTCCGGAATTCGGGTCCTTCGACCCCTACCAGGTGGCGTCCTGTGAGATGCTCACCGACCCGACCGACCCGACGCAGGTGCCCCTCGAGGCCTTCGACAACTGCGACGACGACCTCTCCATCTCCATCGAGGCCTGGCCGCTGAGCGGCGTCTGCCCGGGAAGCTGGATGCGGATCTGGACGGTCGAGGACGACTGCGGCAACAGCGCCGTGGCCGAGCAGTACATCTCCCTGTACGACGACGAGGCCCCGGTCATCACCTGCCCGGACGACACGACCCTCACGCTCGACATGGACATCTCCGACGACACCACGACGGTCGTCCTCGGCATGGCCACAGCCTTTGACAATTGCAGCGCCCTGGAGGACATCGACATCACCTGGACCGACTCCGACTTCATGGTCGACTGCGCCGGGGATGACGACCAACCCGAAGGCACCATGACCTTCACGCGGACCTTCACGGCCTACGACTTCTGCGACAACGCCGCCAGCTGCGAGCAGACCATCACCCTGATCGACGAGCTCGGTCCGATGGCCGAGGTGTCCGACGTGACCCTGCCCTGCGCTGAATACGACCCCGCCACCACCTACGGCGAGTTCTCCGCCACGGACAACTTCGACACCGATGTGGCCTGGAGCTGGGAAGAGGACAGCGTCTATGCCCAGACATGCACCGGCACCTTCATGGTCGACCGCACATGGACCTTTGTGGACGACTGCGGGAACAGCACGGATGTGCACCAGACGATCACGGTCTTCGACGACGTCGCCCCGGTGGTGACCTTCGGCGAGATGCTCGTCGAGATGTCCTGCGAGGACTACGACGACGCGGTGATCGACGACAACATCCTCATCGACGTCCTGGACGAATGCGGAAGCGAGGTGACCATCACCTTCTTCGATACGCCGTTCAGCGGTGGATGCGTCCAGCCGGTCGGCATCTTCATGCGCACGTACACCTTCGAGGACGATTGCGGAAACGCCAACATGTTCGAGCAGTTCATCGAGCTGTACGACGACACCCCGCCGACCGCCACCATCACCTGCCCGGCCGACACCGTGCTCGCCGCGGACGCCGACTGCGGCGCCGACCTCTCCGTCGACGCCCTCGGTCTGGCTGATGTGATCGCCACGGACAACTGCGGTGGTGCCGCCCCGGACGTGGAGATGTCCTGGACCGACCACGACACCACGATCACCTGCGCCGGCAGCTTCAGCTTCACGCGGACGTTCACGGCCACGGCCATCGACAACTGCGGAAACGAGACGACCGTCAGCTGCAGTCAGTCCATCGGCGTGGCCGACCAGGCCGCTCCGGAGTTCGTCGAGGCCCTTCCGATGGACGCCACCGTGTCCTGTGACGCCGTGCCCGCCGCGGCCGTGCTCACGGCCACCGATGCCTGTGACGGCATGCCGGCCGTCGCGTTCACGGAGACCCTCAGCGACGACGACGATTGCGCCAGCAACTACACCCTCCTGCGCAGCTGGACAGCCACGGACGACTGCGGCAACAGCACCACCCACGAGCAGACGCTCACCGTGGTGGACGAGACCGCTCCGGAGTGGACGACCGAATTGCCGGCCGACACCACCGTGTCCTGTGACGCCATCCCGGCGGCGGCCACGCTGATGGCCACCGACAACTGCGATGGCGACGTCGAGGTGACCTTCAACGAGGGATCCGCGGCGGGAGACTGCGCCCAAGGGCAGACCCTGACCCGCACCTGGAGCACGATGGACTGCGCTGGAAACAGCCTGGCCCACGTCCAGACCATCACCGTCGTGGACACCACGGCTCCGGTCATCAGCGGCCCGCTCTCCCTCGAGATCGACTGCAGTGATTGGGGCATGGACACGCTCTACGCCTCCGTCAGCGACAACTGCGATGCGGACATCGAGCTCCAGCTGCTCTCCGAGGAGGAGTTCAGCGGCTCTTGTGCCGGCAGCTACCTCTTGACTTACGTGGCCATGGATGCCTGCGGCAATGCCGACACGCTCATCCAATCCATCGACCTAACCGACACCGAGGCTCCGGTCTTCACCTTCGTCCCGCAAGACACCACGCTGTCCTGTGACGACGACTTCGGGGTGGGCAGCCTGGGCGCCGCCGAGGCCATGGACAACTGCGACTCCGAGGTGGAGATCGGGTACTCCGACAGCCTTGTTCTGCTCAACGACTGCGCCGGTACGGCCGAGGTCATCCGCACCTGGACGGCCGAGGACGAGTGCGGCAACAACAAGACAGTGGAGCAGCTGATCACCCTGATCGACACGACGGCCCCCGAGTTCACTGAGGCCCTGCCGGGTGACGCGACCGTGTCCTGCGACGCCGTGCCGATGCCGGAGACGTTGACCGCCACGGACAACTGTGATCCCGCGGTCTTCGTCCAGTTCTCCGAGACGCAATCCGACGACGACCTGTGCCCGACTGACTACACCCTGACCCGGGAGTGGACGGTGACGGACTGCGCCGGAAATGAGACCAGCCACACCCAGACGTTGACCGTGGTCGACACGGAGGCTCCCGTCTTCACGATGGGACCGCTGGATGCCACTGTGGAATGCGACGCGGTGCCGGCCCCGGCCGACATCACCTCGCTCCAGGCCGACGACAATTGCGACAACGCCTTGACGTACACCTACGAGGGCGAGACCTTCGAGGACGGCGACTGCGCCAACAGCTACACGCTGTTCCGCCACTGGTCCGCGACCGATTGCTCCGGCAACTCGAGCACGTGGATGCAAACGCTGACCGTGGTCGACACGCAGGCCCCGGCCCTCGACGTGACGTTCGCGGACGGATCTGCCGCCCACGACACGACCGTGTCCTGCCTCGACGAGGTGCCGACGCTCGCCGCCTCAACCGAGGACGCCTGTGACGGCGCCCCGATGCTGAGCGCGACGACCGACACCCTCGGACTGGACGGCTGCGGCAACGCCACCCTCGAATTCCACTTCGAGTCCGTGGATGCCTGTGGCAACCTGACCACCGCCGACTACACCGTGACCGTCCTCGACGAGACCGCCCCGGTCTTCCTCGACGTCTGCGGCATCGAGAACGGCGGCACGATCGACGTTTGCGCCGAGGACTACGACGGCGACAGCCTGCTTCCGTCCACCGAGCCGTGCGACGTGTCGGCCGAGGACAACTGCGGAGGTGACGTGGCCCTCGACATGACCACCACGATGGTGGGCGCCTACGCCCCCAACGACAGCGTGGACCAGTACTGCACGTCGGTGACGCCGGAGGCCTTTGCCTCCGACGAGACCTGCAACGGCTACGACACCCACTCCGTGCGGCTCTTCAACTTCCTCGGTGACGAGTTCTACTCCACCATCGGAGAAGGCTTGGTGAGCCAATTGCCCAATGGCGACTGGGCCATCGAGAAGACCGTGGTGAGCAACGACGACCCGAACTCCGGTTGGAACGTCTCCTTCACCCTGACCGACGGCATGGACTTCGACACCTGGTCCGACCAGGATTTCCCGACCAGCTACAAGCAGGACTGCGAGAACATCCTCGACGACCATGAGAACTGGACCTACTGGTTCCTCTCCGAGGGCACGCTCACGGGATGGGGCGGCTATGACGGCAGCTTCCTGACCTGCACGCACCAGCCGGCCAACCAGTTCTACCGTTTCCAGGTCGGACTCGGCGCCAACAACATGAACGAGCACCACGGATACAGTGGTTGGTTCACCTACACCGGTACGCACATGAGCACTCCGGTCATGGGGTCCGGTGACTTCTTCGGTGACCTCGACTGCACCCTGCCGTATCAGATCGAGTACGACTACACGGCCACGGACTGCAGCGGAAACAGCGCCGACTTCGGCTACACCGTGAACATCACCGGAGAGGTGTGCGATCCCGACGGAACGGGAGCCGGCCTCGTCGGCACGGGCACCACAGGCACTGCGGACTCCGGTTCGGATGTGGCCGCCGCTGCGGCCGAGCCCCGCGGCCCGATCCAGGTGTCCCACATCGTCCCGAACCCGACGCAGGACTTCGCCCAGATCGGATTCAACGCCCTGGAGTCGATGCGACTCGAGGTCAGCCTCTACGATGCGTCCGGCATGTTCATCAAGTCCCTCTTCGATGGACGGGTCGAGAAGAACCAGATGTACACGCTCGACATCCAGGCCTCCGCCCTTCAGAGCGGGGTCTACCAGGTGCGCATGAGCTCGCAGAACGTCAGCATCGTGAAGCAGTTCCTCGTGACCGAATGATATCCGGAGTCCAAACAAATCAAGGCCATCCCCCGCCTTCCGGGGCGGGGGGTGATCCTGGGATGCCCGACTCCATGACCCCGATGAGGGGATGCATTCCTCCCATGGAAACAAACCGCGTCCCCCGTACTTTTCCTTCTATGATCCCTTCGTTTCCCACCAACCGCCCCCTGTTCCTGCTGGTCCTGATGCTGTCCTTCGGCATCACGGCCTCGGCCCAATGGCCGTACAACCCGAATGCCGACGGGGACACCCTGATCGGCACCGGCGATGTGCTCGAGCTGCTGACCCTCTTCGGCCTCCCCTGGGAGGATGAAGGGGTACTCGGCCTCGAAAGTGGGGGAACCGGCGCCGCCTCGGCAGACGCCGCCCGGGATTCCCTCGGCTTGAGCGCCATTTGCGACTCCACCACGGTTGAGGGGATCAACACCTTCGTCTGGACCTGGGTCGAGGACGACATGCGGGTCACCGGCCAGATGGCCCAGGGACGGAACGTGGTGGCCAGCGGCTCCTTTGCTTCGGCCATGGGCGATGGCAGCGATGCCACCGGCAATTACAGCCACGCGACCAACCGCAACACCACCGCCGGCGGAACCTGCTCGAGTGCCATGGGGGAAGGCACCGAAGCCACCGGCACGGCCGCCCATGCACAGGGCATGTTCACGGACGCCACCGGCACCACGGCCCACGCCCAGGGGTACAACACCAAGGCCTTGTCCAACTATGCCCACAGCGAGGGGTATGGCTCCATTGCCAACAACACCGCCGCCCACGCCGAAGGCTGGAACACCCTGGCCTCCGGCCTGTTCAGCCATGCCTCCAACCGGAACACGGTCGCCAGCGCCACCTGTGCTCATGCCGTGGGGGAAGGCACCGAAGCCACTGCCGACGCTTCCGCCAGCGAGGGTTACTACACCGTGGCTTCCGGTTTCGCCGGTCACGCGGAAGGATACCAGACCACGGCCAGCGCCTACGCCTCCAGTGCCGGCGGCTACTACACCGTGGCCGATCAGGTCTACCAGACTGCCGTAGGCAAGTACAACAGCGCTGCCCAGACGGGCGTCCTGTTTGCCGTCGGCAACGGAACTGCCATCGACATGAGATCGGATGCCCTCCAGATCCACGAGGACGGCCACGCCGTGCTGGCGGGAGATCTTGAGTTTGCCGGCATCAGCCTGCAGGACACCCTCGCCAACCTCAACAGCCGCATCACTGCGCTCGAGGCCATCATCGAGGCCCTCGTCGGGGAGATCACTCCAGCCGAGAACGACTGAATCCGAAACTGCGCCCCGAGATGTGGTGTGGTGGCCCGCTTTCCTTAATTTCGCGCCGATTCTTCGCGGAATTCCCCATGGTGTAATGGCAACACTACTGATTTTGGTTCAGTCATTCTAGGTTCGAGTCCTAGTGGGGAAACCACGAAGTACCAGACGAGAGTCAATGCGACCGCACGAAGACCGGCACGAGGGTGACCGGTCTTTTTCTTTTCCGTGCCACCTTGTCGGCTGATGGCAAATGACGTCCTGAACTTGATCAATGGAGTGCTTCAACCCGCGTTGGGCGGGGAGTGGCTTGACAATGTCGAACCGGCGACCGGAGCGGTCTATGGGCGGATTGCCCGGTCGGATGCGGACGATGTCGAGGCGGCCGTGGCTGCGGCGCGCGCGGCCTTCCCCGCGTGGCGCGCCTGGTCCCCGACCGACCGCCGGGCCGTCCTGCACCGCCTCGCCGACAAGGTGGCCGAGAATGCTGCCCTCCTCGCCGAGGCCGAGGCCCGGGACAACGGCAAGCCGGTCTCCCTCGCCGCCACCGTGGACATTCCACGCGCCGAACAGAACCTGCGCTTCTATGCCTCCGCCGCCGAGCAGTTCGCCAGCGAGAGCCACACCATGGGGGATGGGACGGTGAATTACACCCTGCGCAAGCCCCTCGGTGTCGTCGGCTGCATCAGCCCGTGGAACCTGCCCCTCTACCTCTTCACGTGGAAGATTGCCCCGGCACTGGCGAGTGGCAATTGCGTTGTGGCCAAGCCCAGCGAGGTCACGCCCATGACCGCCTACCTTCTCGGCACGTGGGCCAAGGAAGTCGGTCTGCCCGACGGCGTGCTCAACATCCTGCACGGCCTCGGACCCGAGGTGGGCCAGGCCATGGTCGACCATCATCATGTGCGGGCGATCTCCTTTACCGGGGGGTCCTCCACCGGCGCGGCCATTTCCGCCGCGGCCGCCCCCAAATTCAAGAAGCTCTCTCTCGAACTCGGGGGCAAGAATGCCACGGTCGTCTTCGACGACTGCGACTTCGATGCCGCCCTGTCGACTGCGATCCGCGCCGCCTTCGCCAACCAAGGTCAAATCTGCCTGTGCGGTTCGCGCATCCTGGTGCAGGACACGATCTACGAGCGGTTCCGCGATGCCATGGTCGACAAGGTTTCCCGCATGCGCATCGGGGACCCGATGGACCCGGAGACCAAGATGGGCGCCGTCGTGTCGCGGGCCCACCGCGACAAGGTGCTCGCCGCCATCGCCACCGCGCGGGGGGAAGGGGGCACCATCCTGTGCGGAGGGGGGCGACACCAGCCACGTGAGCCCCGGCTTCAGGGCGGATTCTTCGTCCAGCCTACCCTCATCGAAGGGCTGGATCACACGTGCGTGACCAACCGGGAAGAGATCTTTGGTCCGGTGGCCACCCTGCAGCCCTTCTCGGACGAACGCGAAGCGCTGGGGCTCGCCAACGCCACCAAGTACGGCTTGTCCGCCTCCGTGTGGACTCGGGACCTGCAGCGGGCACACCGGGTCGCAGCCGGAATCGATACGGGCATGGTCTGGATCAACTGTTGGCTGGTGCGCGACCTGCGCACCCCGTTTGGCGGAACCCGACAATCTGGCGTGGGCCGGGAAGGCGGCTACAACAGCATGCGCTTCTTCACCGAGCCGCAGAACGTCTGCGTCAAGCTCTGAGTCCTTCGACCGGCGCAATCCACAAGACCCTGTAGCGCAACCTGTTGGGACGAGCCCTCACAGGCCGACCCTGTGCGCGACTTTCACATCATGATGTCCCGTCAATCGACCGTGTGGGTGGCCCTGTCCATCCTCTTTGTCACCGGCTGCGTGCCGATGAGCCAATTCGCCGAGGTCCGCGACGACCGCGATGCACTTGATCAAGACCTGGAGACCCTGACCCAACAGGTCGAAGCGCTCCGGCTCGCCGTCGCCGAAAAGGACGGTCAGGCCCGGGAGGATGCCCGGAAAATGGAGGCCCTCGCCGCGGACACGGCCCGATCCGGAACCGCCCTCCGAAGCTGCGGCGCCCGCAATGCAGAGCTGGAAGCCCTCAATGCCATGCTCACCGAGGAGCTCGAGCGGAAGCGGAGCGCCTCCAGTGCGGAACAGGCCGCCCTGCTGTCCGAGCTCCAGCGGATTCGGGCAGACCTCCAGTTCCAGGAAGACAGCCTTCTCGCCCTCGAACGCGACCTGCGCGACCGAGAAGCCCGTGTGGCCGAATTGACGCGCCTGCTCGAGGCCCAGAAGTCCGCCGGTGAGGCCCTCAAGGCCAAACTGAACGACGCCCTGTTCGCCTTCCGGAACCGGGGTCTCGAGGTTGAAGAGCGGGACGGAAAGGTCTACGTGCGGCTCGCCTCCAAGCTCTTGTTTGCCTCGGGCAGCACCGCGATCGACCCGGACGGACGCGACGCCCTCATCGGGCTCGCCCGCGCCATCGAAGGGGAGACGGGCTTCGAGATCGTGGTGGAGGGGCACACGGACGACGTGGGCTTCAACAGCCCGACCTCCCCGAAGAACAACTGGGAACTCAGCGTGCTCCGCTCCACGGCAGTGGTCGAGGTGCTGACCGCAAACAGCGGCCTCGATCCCGCGCAACTCACCGCGGCGGGACGCAGCGAATTCCACCCGCGCGACCCGGAGGACCGCAACCGGAACCGCAGGATTGAAGTGGTCCTCAGCCCGAAACTCGACGGGCTGTACGACCTGCTGGAAGAGTGATCAGTTGATCGGAAGCAGGAACGAACCCTGCGCGATGCTGATGCCGCCGGTGCCGTCGGAACCAATGAGGCTTCCACCGAAGGTGCCCACCACGATGCCCCCGGCCTCAGGGAGGATGTAGAGGATCTCGACGGTGAAGTTGGCGCCCGGCTGAGCCGAGGTGTACATCTGGCCACCCGGTGCATTGTAGGTGCAGACGCCCGCCGGGGCGCTGCCTTCGTTGAGCGCAATCTGGGCTCCCGCAATCCAGCCGACTGACGGCTCGGGCAGGGTCATGCCGATGCCGTCCGTTGTGATGGACACGCCCCCGAGGTTCAAGGTGGTGCCGTCCAGGCTGCAAGTGGTCTCGAAGTCCGCCGTCAGCTCGGTGCCATTGGCCTTCCAGTCCATCATGCCGTCACAAGGCGGGCAGATGGTGCCTCCGCAGTCGATGTAGAGTTCGTCTCCGTCGAGCAGGCCGTTGGTGCAGTCGCCGTCCGTCGGGCAGGCCGGGCAATCCGGGCCGCCGCAGTCCACGCCGAGCTCCTCGCCATTGAGCAGGCCATCCTCGCAGCTCGGGCACGGCTCGCAGTCCGGTCCGCCACAGTCCACGTCGATTTCGTTTCCGTTCAGAAGCCCGTCTCCGCAGAGTTCACCGCAATCGATGCCCGTGTCCCCACCGCAGTCAATGCCGGTCTCTCCCGGGTCGAGTTGACCGTTGAAGTTCACATCGCAGGGGGCGCATTCGCCTCCGCAATCCACCCATTGCTCGCCGAGGACCTGGTCCCACACCCCGTTCTCACAGGGGTCGCAGGGCTGGCAGATCGGGCCCCCGCAGTCCACGAGCTCCTCCCCGTTGTTGAGGATGCCATCGAAGCAGTTCGGCGGAATCAGGTTGTCGTCATTGAGGCAGGATGTGCCGAGCACGACGGCAAGAATGGCGAAGGCGCCGAGGGCGAATGTGGGAAGGCGGAACGAGGTCATCGTTGTATCTTTCAGGCTGCGCAAATTAAGGGAGTTCACTTCGATTTGAACGCGATCCGGCGGACGGAACGCCGGAGACTGTCCCCTTGCGCACCCGTTGTCATGACCCGTCCTCCCCGCGTTCCCCCTGCTGATTGGTCCCCACGCGACAGCGGTGGCGGCCAAGAGGGCAACCTTGACGCCGAGGCGTTGGTTGCACGGATGCTGGAGCTTCGCGGCATTCAGGGCGAGGCGCAGGACGCCTTCTTCCACCCCGATCTGGACGACCTGCACGACCCGTTGCTGATGCTCGGCATGGAGCAAGCGGTGGACCGGCTGATGCTGGCCCAGCGCCGGGGAGAGCGCATCATGGCCTACGGGGACTATGACGTGGATGGGGCCACCTCCGTCGCCTTGATTCAGGAGTTCCTCGAGAACAATGGGTTCGATGTCGTGCCCTACATCCCCGACCGATACAGCGAGGGGTATGGCCTGTCGGAGGAGGGCGTCCGGTCCGCTTCGGCCACGGGGTGTGGCCTCATCATCACCCTCGATTGCGGCATCCGGGCGGTGGACCGGGTGCGCGACGCCAAGGACAAGGGCATCGACGTCATCATTTGCGACCACCACCTGCCGGGCGCCACCATGCCCGACGCCCACACCATCCTGAACCCCAAGCAACCGGATTGCCCCTACCCCTTCAAGGAGCTCAGCGGGTGTGGGGTCGCCTTCAAACTCATCCAGGCCCTCACGGACCGCATCGGCCTCTCGCCGTGGAGTGCCTATGACGGACTGGACTTGGTGGCTCTGAGCATCGCGTCGGACCTCGTCGAGGTCACGGGGGAGAACCGGGTCCTGCTCCACCACGGGTTGAAGACGGTCTCCCGCAACTCGCGGCCGGGCATCCGCGCCCTGCTTCAGATTGTCCACTGCACTCCGGATTACCTGACCGTGCGGGACATCATCTCCCGCATCAGCCCCCGCATCAACGCGGCTGGGAGGATGTCCCGGGCCACGGAAGCCGTCGACCTGTTGACGGCCCGCAACGAACAACGTGCCGCCGAGCTCGCCACCAACCTCGACCGGCTCAACAACATCCGGCGTTCCTACGACGAACAGGTCACCGCCGCTGCCATCCAACAGCTCTCGGAACGCCCCGAATTCGAGCACATCAACATCGTCTGGGGCCGAAACTGGCACCGCGGCGTCATCGGCATCGTGGCCACACGCCTCGTTGAACACCGCTACCGGCCCAGCGTCGTGATCAGCGATGACAATGGGGTTCTGGTGGGCAGCGCCCGATCGACCCCGGGATTGGACATCCATGCCCTCATCCGGGAATGCAAGGAGCACCTCATCCAATACGGAGGGCACGCGATGGCCGCCGGAATCACGGTCAAGCCGGACTCCGCCCAGGCCTTCGCCCAGGCGCTCGACGACGCCGTGGGGCGGGAATTGGAGTCGGTGAGCCGGCGGGAACCCCGCCATTATGACATGGAAGTCTCCATTGCCCAGTGCACGCCGGACCTCCTGCGCCGTTTGAGGAAATTCGAACCCTTCGGCCCGGGTTCTCCGGCACCCGTCTTCCTCGCGCGGGATGTGCGGCTGACGCAATCGCCACGCCAAGTGGGACGGGAAGGCCGTCACCTGAGGCTGTCCATGGACGCCGGGCAAGGGCGCTCTCTCGATTCCGTGGGCTTCGGGATGGGCCACCGGCACGCCGCCTTGGCCGCCGCGGACTCCGTGGATGTCGTCTTTCGGGTGGAGACTGAGTGCTACCGGGGGGTCCTCCAGCCGAGGATTACCCTCCTCGACTTCTGGACGGACCGCCACTGAACGGCATCAGGGCCGGGAACCGGCCGACGCCACATCTTCCTTGGCCGGATTGAGGATGACGGTCTTGAAGTGCTCGGAGATCTTGAAGACCCGAGACGACACCGACATCTTCCGGCGAAGCAGGTCCTTTTCCTCTTCCAGTGGATTCTCCGAAGTGGAGGGGTCCTCCGCCATCTCCGCCAACCGCCGCGTGATGCGGGCGCCCTCGAAGTGGGCTTCGTCGAGCATCAGCCGCAGCAACGCGCCCCGCATGGCCTCCTTGAGGTTCTGCTCTTCCGTTTCTGGACGGATGCCATGGCGCTTGGTCCAGTTCTCACTCAGCCCGAATTCCGAGATGGCGAGATCCGCCATCAGCTCGGCCACCTCGGTCTCGGAAGAGGCAAAATCCTCCAAGCCCGGAATGTGGCCATCGCCCATCTGTTCGCGGAAATGCCGAAGCACCCCGTCCACCACGGGGTGACGGATGGCCACGGCCATGTTGTCCAATTCGGTGATGAGCACCTCGGCCAAGGTGACCTCGACCGTGGCCGGTTCCGCGGAATCCGCTGCTTCGGTGGTCGGTTCAGGTGCGTCCCCGTTCTCTTCGGTCGACTCCGGCTTGACCTCGGGCGGCACCTCCACGGTGACGTGATGGCGGCCGTACTGCAAAAGCAGGCGAAGCAAATCCACCTCACGACCTCCGCGGCCCACGCGGCCAATCAACCGCGGAGCACTGAAAGGAGCGTCCGTCTTCGGTGCCAACGAGGGCAGCGGCGCTTTGGCCTTCTTCTCCAGGAGGTTCCGCGCCTGGCGGCCGAGTTCCGAAAGCAGGTCATCGACCTGCATTCCGAGCCGGCGGGCACTTTCCTGAACGTAGACCGTGCGCTTCAGCTCGTCGGGCACCTCGGCGATGCTCTTGACGACGCTCCGCACGAGCTCCGTGCGCTTCAGTGGATCGCCCTGGGCCTCTTCGTCGAGCAGGTCAATCTTGAAGCGGATGAAGTCCTGGCTGTTCTCCTCGAGCCACGCCATGAGCTCCTCCTGGCCCATCCGCTTGGCAAACGTATCGGGGTCCTCACCATCCGGCAGGACGGCCACCTTGACATCGAGCCCCTCACCCAGCACGATGTCCACCCCACGGATGGCCGCGCGCAGGCCGGCCGGGTCCCCATCAAAGAGCATCGTGATGTTCTTGCTGAACCGGCGCAGGAGGCGCACCTGCTCGACCGTGAGGGCAGTGCCCGAGCTGGCCACCACCTGCTCGACGCCCGCCTGGCGCATCGCCATGACATCGGTGTAGCCCTCGACGAGGATGGCCCGGTCCGCCTTGACGATGGCATTGCGGGCGAGGTGGATGCCGTAGAGTGCCCGCGACTTGTCGTAGAGAGGGCTCTCGGGGCTGTTGACGTATTTGGGGACCTTCTTGTCGGTTTTGAGCGTCCGGCCGCCGAAGCCAATGAATCGGCCGGTCACGTCCCGGATCGGGAACATCACCCGGCCGCGGTAGAAATCGTAGAGCGTGCCGTCCTCGCGCTTCTTGCAGAGCCCGCTCGACAGCAGCCACTTCTCCTGATAGCCGGCCTTCCGGGCCGCCTGGGCGAGGGCGCCGTCCTCACCCCACGGGGTGTCCGGGCAGTAGCCGATGGCAAAATCGGACAGGGTGGCATCGCCGAAGCCACGTTGTCGGAAGTACCCCAGGCCGACGCTCTTGCCCTCCCCGGTCTCATGGAGCTGCTCCTGGAACCACTTCTGGGCCCAGGTGGCCAGATTGGCGAGGCTTTCGCGTTCGGTCTGCTCGGCCTGCTCCTCGGCGGTCAGCTGCCGCTCCTCGACTTCGATGCCGTATTTGTTGGCGAGCCAACGGAGCGCCTCCGGATAGGAGAGCTTCTCGTGCTCCATCAGGAAGGTCACTGCGCTCCCCCCCTTTCCGGAGCTGAAATCCTTAAAGATGCCCTTGCCCGGGACCACGTAGAAGGACGGTGTCTTCTCGTTGGTGAACGGACTCAGCCCGCGCATGCTCGTCCCGCTCTTCTTGAGCTGGACGAACTCACCGACCACCTCTTCGATGACGGTGGCCTGCATGATGGCGTCGACGGTATCCTTCGGGATCATGGGGGCGAAAAACGGAAAGGAAAGGTAGGGCTTGCGACGCGTCCCCCGCGCCCCGCTGACAACCCGGAATCCGTCAGTCGGCGATGAGCTTGAAGCCCTTGCCGTGGACGTTGAGGATCTCCACCCGTGAATCCGCCTTGAGGTGCTTCCGCAGCTTGGCGATGTAGACATCCATGCTCCGTCCGTTGAAGTAATTCGCGTCGCCCCAGATGGCGTTCAGCGCATACTCCCGCTCGAGCAGGGCATTCTTGGCCTTGGCGAGGAGGAAGAGCAATTCGTTTTCCTTGGTGGTCAGGCGCTGGGCCTCGTCTCCGTTGCGCAGTTCCTGCCGGTTGTAGTCGTAGGTGTACAAGCCAATCGTCATCTCGCCCACCTCGTCCTCGGTGTCGGGCAGGGCGGCGGACCGCCTCAGGATGGCCTCGATGCGGGCCTCCAGTTCGTCCATCGAGAACGGCTTCGTCATGTAGTCGTCCGCGCCCACCTTGAAGCCTTGGAGCGTGTCCTCCCGCTGGCTCTTGGCCGTGAGGAAGAGGATGGGCACGTGGCGGTTGAGGCCCCGGATCTCCTCGGCGACCTGGTATCCGTCCTTGACGGGCATCATCACATCGAGGATGACGAAGTCGTAGGATCCGACGCGGAAGTTCCGCACGCCCTCGGCCCCATCCTGGGCCCAGGTGGTGTTGTATCCCTTGCGGGTGAGGAAATCGGATAGGAGCTTGCCGAGGTTCGGATCGTCCTCGCAAAGCAGGATGTCGAGCTGTTGTTTCATGCGGTCGTCGATTGGGGAAAAACCAGTGTGAACGTGCTGCCCTCCCCGGGTACACTCACAACGTCGATTTCGGCTCCATGTTGCTGCATGACGGCATGCACGTAACTCAAGCCGAGGCCGAAGCCCTTGACGTCGTGGACATTTCCGGTGGGCACACGATACAGCTTGTCAAAAACCTTGCCAATGTGTTCGCGGGAAATTCCGATGCCATTGTCGGTGAAGGCCACGTGCAGGGCGCCGGGCTCATTCCACGACCGCACCGTCAGGCGCGGGGACTCCCCTCCGTACTTGATGGCATTGTCCACGAGGTTGAAGACGACGTTCATCAAGTGGGTGCGGTCCCCGTCGATGATGGGGTCCGTCGCCGCCAGCTGGCTCGCGGTCGCCCCGCCCTGCTTCTTGATGTGGATGGCGTGGTTGCGCAGGACTTCCTTGAGCAGGTCATGGAAATTGACCCGCTGCCGGAACAGCTCGAGTTCGCCCTGGTCGAGCATGGCCGCCCGAAGCACGTTCTCCACGAGCTGGCCCAAACGCTTGTTCTCCGACCGGATCAGGTGGACGTAGTACCGCACGTTGTCCGCATCGGCCGCCATGGCCGGATCGAGCAGGGCCTCGCCCGCCAATCCAATCGTGGAGATCGGGGTCTTGAGCTCGTGCGTCATGTTGTTGATGAGGTCGCTCTTCAGGCGGTTCAAGCGCTCGGCCTTGCGCAGTCCGTTGGTCGCATAGACCGTGAAGAAGACCAGGACGATCATCAGGACGAGGTTGGCGGTGAGCTCGATCCACATGTTCCCGGCCAGCTTGAGGTTCTTGCCCGGGAAATGCACCGTGTAGAGCTGGACCTCCTGGAGGGCCCGGGCATCGCCCGCGGAAATCCGGTAGCCCTCGTCCTTGAACCGGTCGAGCAGGTCGACGTCGTCATCCCTCAGGAAGACCGGACGGCCATAGCGGTCGAGCAGGGCGGAACGGAATTCGAAGTCGACGTTGCGGTTGTCGAGCACCGCACGCAGCAGGCTGTCGGCCACCCCCATGGCCCGCTCCCTTTGCTCGGCCGCTTCCGCCCGCACCACCGCGAGGCTGTCGGCCCTCGGTCCGGAAGACGGCGCGAGGCCCGGGGAAGGCGGAGCCGGAAAGGAGGCCGGACTGAGCGCCAGCACCGATTGGACCTCGACCAGCGCCGTCCGGGCCTGCTCGTCAAACAACGCACTCCGGGCCTCCACGAGCGCCCGAATCCAACTGAACTGCAGGGCGAGCAGGCCCACGAGGAGTCCCCCCATGCCCACCACCAGGATCGTCGTCCGTCTCTGCTGCATGCCGTAAACTTACAAGTGGGTCCATGGCATCCCTCCCCGAACTATCTTTGCCCCCCTCGAACGAGCCCACATGCACGACTCCCCCATCCGCATTCTGGCCGGTTCCGCGTCTCAGGACCTCGGTTCCCGCATCGCCATGGGCTACGGAGAACCCCTCTGCAACGTGAAGCACACCGTCTTCAGTGACGGGGAATTCCGGGTCAGCATCGAGGAGACCGTGCGCGGAAAGGAGGTGGTCATCGTGCAGAGCACGTTCCCGCCGTCCGACAACCTGATGGAGCTGTTGATGCTCATCGATGCGGCGAAGCGGGCCTCCGCCAAGCGCATCGTGGCGGTCATCCCCTACTTCGGATTTGCGCGTCAGGACCGGAAGGACGCCCCCCGGGTGGCCATCGGCGCCAAGCTCATCGCCAACATGCTGACCGCAGCCGGCGTTGACCGGGTCATCACCATGGACCTGCACGCCGATCAGATTCAGGGCTTCTTCGAGGTTCCGGTCGACCACCTCTACGGTTCGGCGGTCTTCCTGCCCTACCTCGAGGCGATGAACACGGACAACCTGCTGATTGCCACACCGGATACGGGTGGCACGAAGCGGGCCAACGCCTTTGCCAAGTACCTCGGCGTGGACATGGCCATCTGCTACAAGCAGCGGAAGGTCGCCAACCAGGTCGCCAGCATGCGGGTCATCGGCGACGTGGAAGGCAAGGATGTGGTCCTGGTCGACGACATCTGCGACACCGCTGGTACGCTGACCAAGGCCGCCGGCCTGATGAAGGAACACGGTGCCGCAAGTGTGCGCGCCGTCTGCACCCACCCCGTGCTCTCCGGACCCGCCTATGAGCGGATTGCGGACAGCGCCCTCACCGAGCTCGTCGTGACCGACAGCATTCCGCTGCGGGACGACAAGCCCACCGACAAGATCACCGTGCTCGGTTGTTCGGACCTGTTCTCCACCGTCATCCGGTGCCTGGTCCAGAACGAGAGCATCAGTTCGCATTTTCTCATCACCTAAATCACAACCATGAAAACTGCTTCATTGAGCGGCTCTCCTCGCGAGGGCGTAGGGAAGAAGGATGCAGCCGGTCTGCGCGCCAAGGGACAAGTCCCCGGTGTGCTCTACGGCGGCTCCGAGCAGGTTCATTTCCACGTGAACGAGGTCCAGCTGAACAAGCTGATCTTCACGCCGGATACGTACCGCTTCCAATTCGAAGTCGGTGGCACGACGCACGATTGCGTCGTCCAGGACATCCAGTTCCACCCCGTGACGGACCGCATCGTCCACATCGATCTGCTTCAGATCTTCCCGGACAAGCCGATTCGCGTCAAGCTGCCCGTCAGCACCGAGGGTGCCGCTGTCGGGGTCCGGAACGGTGGACGTCTCCACGTCGTCTATCGCCGCCTTCCGGTGGTGGGTCTGGCCGAACAGATTCCCGAGACCGTGATGGTGGACATCAGCGACCTCGACATCGGCGACTCCGTCCGAGTGGGTGAATTGAGTGTTGATGGATGCCAGATTCCACTGAACGATTCTGCCGTGATCCTTGGCGTCCGTCGGACCCGTGCTGCCATGTCTGCTGCTGCAGGTGAGGAGGAAGGCGCTGAAGGCGCTGAAGGTGCCGAGGTGGCCGAAGGGGCTGAGGCTGGTGCCGAGGCGGCCGGCGGCGAGGAGTAATCCCCCTCCTGCATGAAGTACCTGCTGGTCGGCCTCGGGAATCCCGGGGCCGAGTATGCCCGCACGCGCCACAACATCGGCTTCATGGCCTTGGATGCCCTCGCCCGGAAGAGCGAAGTCGAGTTCAAGGCCGATCGGCTCGGTGATGTGGCGCGCTGTCGGCACCGTGGCCGGCAGCTTGTGCTTCTCAAGCCGTCCACCTTCATGAACCTCAGCGGCAAAGCCGTCCGGCATTGGCTGGACGCTGAAAAACTGGGTCTCGACCGTCTGCTGGTCGTCACCGACGACATCCACCTGCCCTTCGGAACCCTTCGCCTGCGAGGCAAGGGAAGCGATGGGGGGCACAACGGACTCAAGGACATCCAATCCGTGCTTGGGAGTTCGGCTTACCCCCGCCTTCGCTTCGGCGTCGGGGCGGAGTTCGGGCCGGGCCGGCAGGTCGACCATGTGCTCGGTTCGTTCTCTGCTGAGGAGGAGGCCGCCATGGAGGAGCGGCTCGACAAGGTCGTTGGGCTCATGCACAGCTTCGCCTTCGTCGGCCTGCAGCGCACCATGAGCGCCTTCAACAACACGTGACCCACTCCCTCAAGGAAGAGCGTTGACTCGAGGTCAATCGTTTGCGGGGTGGCCGTATAGCCCGCGCTCCCGGATCACATCCGCGGCCGCGTCGGGCAAGAGGTATCGTGCCGAATCCCCCTTCGCCAGCGCCGAGCGGAGGTACGTGCTCGAAATGCTGATGATGGGGGCGGGGCTCATCACGATGTGCTCTCCATCCGGGCTTACCGTCCCCTCCACGCTGGCCGGCTCTTCCTCGCTCTGGGCGCGGGGGTAGACGAGAAATCCGTACCGGTCCACGAGTTCCTTCCATCGTGCCCACTGCTGCAGGGTCCGCAGGTTGTCCTCCCCGATGATGATGCGGAACGTCGTCTCGGGGTGCCGACGGACCAGAAAATCCATGGTGTGGGCCGTGTAGTTCGGTCGGGGGAGGCCGAATTCCACATCCTCGGCGTGGAGCCGAGCGTTGTCCGCGACCGTCTGCCGCACCATCTCCAAGCGGTCGGCCTCCGGAGCCAGATCGGCGGCGGCCTTCATCGGATTGTGGGGCGTGACCACGAAGCGGACCTCATCGAGGCCGTGGTGCGTGAGCATGTGCTGGGCAATGATCAGGTGCCCGGTGTGGATGGGATTGAACGACCCGAAGTACAGTCCAACGTTCATGCCTCCACACGTTGCGGGCCGAGGAATTCCGCCGCCAGGCTCGACAGGTCTCCGCAGGCCGTCTCCAGATCGTCGTTGACCAAAACCACGTCAAACCGGTTGGCCCGACCCATCTCCCGCTCGGCCTTGGCGAGGCGGCGCTCGATCTCGGAGTCACTGTCCGTCGCCCGGTTTCGGAGCCGGTCCTCCAGCACCTCGAGAGAGGGGGGGCTCACGAAAACGGACCGAAGCCGATCACCCAGGATCTCCTTGAGCCGGATGCCCCCTTCGACATCCACGTCGAACACGACGTGCTTGCCGGATTGCCACACAGAATCGACCGCTTCGCGAAGGGTTCCGTAGAACCGGCCGTCATAGACCTCCTCCCATTCGAGGAAGTCCCCGGATTCGACCCGCTGCTGGAACAACTCGGTGGACAGGAAGTGGTAATCGACACCATCCCGTTCGGACCCCCTCGGCGGCCGGTTGGTCGCACTCACGCTGAAGGCCACGTCGGACCGCTCCGCCATCAGCCTACGAACCAGGGTGGTCTTTCCCGCGCCCGATGGAGCGCAAAAGGCCATCGCCTTGCTCTGCGAAGTGGAGGTGCCGTGGGTGTTCATCACAATGCGTTCAGGACCTGCTCCTTGATTTTCTCCAACTCGTCCTTCATCTGGACCACAAGGCGCTGCATGCCCGCATCCTGACACTTGCTGCCGAGGGTGTTGATCTCGCGGCCGATCTCCTGGGCGATGAAGCCGAGCTTCTTGCCCTGGCCCGCATCCGCGTCGAGCATCTCGAGGAAGTACGCGCAGTTCGCTTCGAGCCTTACGAGCTCCTCGGTCACATCGAGTTTCTCCATGTAGAAAATCAGCTCGTGCTCGAACCGGTTCTCATCGACCCGGTCGCGGGGCAAATCCGCTTCGAGGTGTTCCCGGAGGCGGGAGCGGGTCCGCTCGGACCGCGCCTCGAGCAAAGGTTTCAATTCACCCCTCAGGGCCTCGATGGCACCGACCCGCTGGCGGAAATCCGCCTCGAGGACGGCGCCTTCCTGGGTCCGGTAGGCGATGAATTGCTCCGATGCGGACGACACGAGGTCCCGCAGGGCTTCCCATTCGCCCTCCTCCAAGGTGTCCTTGGTCGCACTGACCACGTCGGGAAAGCGCAGGGCCGACTGGAACTGCTGCAACCGGCCCTCCACATGGCTTGCCGGCACGCCATTGACCTCAAACAGCGGCGTCAATTGGTCCACATACTGCTGCACCAATCCGGTGTTGACCTCATGGCGGACGTCGGACGCGTCGGATTCGAAATGGATGAGGAGATCGGACTTGCCGCGGCCCACGGCCTGGCCCACTTGCTTGCGGAGATCCATCTCATGCGGACGGAACCGGGACGGCATGCGGACGGACAGGTCGAGGCCCTTGCCGTTGAGCGACCGGATCTCCACCGTGTACTTGCGCGCGCCGATGTGCGCCTCGGCCTTTCCGTAGCCGGTCATGGACAGGATCATGCCGCAAAATACACCCGTGACCCCGCCCGGCATTCCGGACGGTCTGGACGGTACCTTCGCGGCCATGGCCGACCTCGCGTCGATACGTCAACCGGTGGACCGCGAGATGCGGGAATTCCAGGGGCACTTCAAGGAGGCCATGCGCACCTCCGTGCCGCTCCTCGACCACATCACGCGGTACATCGTCAAGAGCCGGGGCAAACAGATGCGGCCGATGCTCGTCTACCTGACGGCCCAGGCCTGCGGGGGCTCCACCGACCGCAGCCACGTGGCCGCCACGCTCATCGAGCTGCTCCACACGGCCACCCTCGTGCACGACGACGTGGTCGACCGGGCGGAAACCCGTCGGGGGTTCTTCTCCATCAACGCCCTCTGGAAATCCAAGATCGCCGTGCTCGTCGGGGACTACCTGCTCTCCCGGGGACTGCTCATTTCGATGGAACGGGACGCCGTGGACCTGCTCCGCATCACCTCCCGCGCGGTGGAATCGATGAGCGAGGGGGAATTGCTTCAGATTGAGAAGGCCCGCCGCCTGGACATCACCGAACCGGTCTACTTCGACATCATCCGGCGGAAGACGGCCTCGCTCATCGCAGCCTGCTGCGCGGCCGGGGCGGCCAGCGCCGGAGCCGACGAGGACCAGGTGGAGCACATGCGCGCCTTCGGGGAAGCGGTCGGCATCGCATTCCAGATCAAGGACGACCTGCTCGACTTCGCGCCGACGAGTGCCACCGGCAAGCCCAAGGGGGGCGACCTGAAGGAACGGAAGATGACCCTGCCGCTCATCCACACCCTCCAGCAACAATCTGGGGGCGGGAGGCGGCGCATGATCCGGGACATCAAGCGGAGCGCGGAGCGGCCCGAAGTCGCCGCGCGGCTCCTGGAGGACATCCAGGCCGGTCCGGGCATCGCGTATGCCGAGTCCAAAATGGCCGAATACCGTGACCGGGCCGTCGCGATGCTCGACGCGCTTCCCGCGTCTTCTGCCCGGGCCGCCCTCGCGGACCTGGTCGAATTCACCACCTCCCGCCACCGATGAGGCCGATCCTGACCCTCCTTCTGGCCTCGGGCCTGCTTCTGTTCGGCTGTGCCTCCACGGAAACCGAAACCGTCGTCTCGACCTGGTCCGATGGGACGGTCAAGGAATTGCACCGGTTCGAGGAGGGTGTGGCCGGCCACGAAATCCAACAGTTTCATTCGAATGGCCTGCTCCACGTCCGCGGCCGCATGGTGGATGGCGTGCGGGAAGGCA
>WTID01000007.1:0-3214 GCA_011522855.1 Flavobacteriales bacterium | reverse complement strand
TCGAATGGCCTGCTCCACGTCCGCGGCCGCATGGTGGATGGCGTGCGGGAAGGCACCTGGAACACCTACCGGGAGGACGGTCTGCCATGGAGTCAGGTCGACTATGTCGCAGGCCAGAAGGAAGGGCTCTTCCGCACCTGGCATGCCTCGGGCCTTCCGCACATCGAAGGCCAGCACACCGATGGGAAACCTTCCGGGGTGTGGCACTTCTTCGATGTGACCGGTCAACCGAACGAGACCCGCGATTTCGACGCCGAGGAGGGCGCCTGAATTGAACCAACCGATGTGGGTGAAACGCCCCGGAGGTGCACACGGCAACCGGGTGGGTTCGCGTTCCTTTGTTCCATGCGCTTCCAGAATCTCCTCCGCCAGTCGGCCCTCGGCCTTCTTTGGATGATGCCCATGCTGCTCTCTGCTGCGGGTGTAGCGGATCAGGAGGCCTACATCGAGCGCTGGAAGGACGAGGCCATCCGCCAGATGGTCGAACACCGCATCCCCGCCAGCATCACGTTGGCCCAAGGCATCCTGGAGAGCGGTTCGGGCAAGAGCGAACTGAGCCGGAAGTCCAACAACCACTTCGGCATCAAGTGCCACAAAGGATGGGAAGGAGGACGCACCTACCACGATGACGACCGGAAGGGGGAGTGCTTTCGGGTCTACGACGACGCCCGCGACAGTTACCACGACCACAGCCTCTTTCTGAAACGGGACCGGTACGCCTCCCTGTTCGACCTGCGCATCGACGACTACAAGGGGTGGGCCAAGGGGTTGAAGCGGTGTGGGTATGCGACCAGCCCGACCTACGCCAAGGCCCTGATTGAACTCATCGAGCGCCATGGGCTCGACCGGTATGACGACGAGGGCATCCAATGGATCAAGCGGGGCGGCATGCCCCAGCCCCAGCAGGACGTCGCGGACGAGACTAGAACTGGCCAGCCAGACGAAGCCGACCGGACGGTCCGAATTGGCGGGGCGCGGGCCAGCGGCACTTCCCCCAATGACGTGGCGTGGATTCAAGGCTTGGCGGGAGAATCCCTCGCCGATCTCGCCGCCGCCTACCAGCTGTCGGTCTGGCAGTTGCGCAAATACAACGACCTGAAGGGCGCCGACGGATCGACCGTGCTCGCCTCGAACCGCAGGCTGTACACCCAGCCCAAACGCCGTCGGGGAGTCCGGGATTGGCACGTCGTCGAAGAGGGAGAGACCCTGCGCACCATCAGCGACGCCGAAGCCGTCAAGCTCAAGGTCCTCGTGGACCGCACCGACAAAGGACCCGACCAGGCCCTGCCGGTCGGCTACAAGGTGCCCCTCCGGTTCCCCCCACGCGAGGATGGATCGCTCCCCTGGTACGCCCGTTTGGGGGGCGGAGGCTGAGCCCGTTCCGCGCTAACTTGCCTCCATGCCCTTCTATCAGCAACGCGGGCAGATTCCGCACAAGCGCCACACGCAGTTTCCCAAGGCCGACGGCACGCTCCACCACGAGCAACTCTTCGGCACGATCGGCTTCGTGGGCATGAGCTCCCTGCTGTACCACCTGTACCCGCCGACGATGGTGAAGTCCGTCTCGAAGCCGGTGGATGCCCGACCGGTGGAAGGGGTCAAGGAAAACCTCAAATCCCGCCGCGTTCCTGGCTTCTCCGCGCCGTCCTCGGGCCATGCGCTGGCCGCCAGAGTGCCGATGATGTTCAATGTGGACTGCACGATTTCCGTGGCCCGGCCGACCGAGGCCGATCCCGCCGACCGCTTCTACAAGAATGCCGACAGCGACGAGGTCGTCTTCGTCCACGACGGTGAGGGTGTGCTCGAAACGATGTTCGGCGCGCTGGCCTACCGGCCCGGAGATTACCTCGTGATTCCGCGGGGGGTCATCCACCGTTGGGCGCCGGCCTCGGGGTCCGAGCAACGCTGGCTGGTCGTCGAAAGCGCCCACCCCGTGGTCACGCCGAAGCGCTACCGCAACCACTTCGGGCAGCTGCTCGAGCACAGCCCGTTCTGCGAGCGGGACTTCCGCGTGCCGGAGCACGTGCCGGCTGTGGACCGCGAAGGCGATTTCCCCATCGACGTTCGCAAGGAGGGCATGATCCACACGGCGACTTACGCCCGACACCCTTTCGATGTGGTCGGCTGGGACGGATACCATTTCCCCTACGCCTTCTCCATCCACGACTTCGAGCCCATCACCGGCCGGGTCCACCAGCCACCGCCCGTCCACCAGACCTTTGAGACAGACGCCTTCGTCATTTGCAGCTTCTGCCCACGGTTGTACGATTACCACCCCAAGTCCATTCCCGCCCCTTACAACCACAGCAACATCGACTCCGACGAGGTGCTGTACTACGTGGAGGGCAACTTCATGAGCCGCAAGGGCATTTCGCGCGGTGACCTGACGCTGCACCCTGGCGGCATTCCCCACGGACCCCACCCCGGCACCTACGAGGGCTCCATCGGCAAGACCAGCACGGCCGAGCTCGCCGTCATGGTGGACACCTTCCGCCCACTGCGTCTCACCCAGCTGGCCCTCGACATCGAGGATGGCGGCTACCACCAGAGCTGGCTGGGCTATACCCCTTCGAACATCGACTGAACCCTGCAATGACCATGGAACAGCAGACCCCGCAACCCGCCATCGTCGTCCCCGAAGCGGACGACTTCCTGCCCCTGCTCGGCACCGACCACGTCGAGTTGATCGTCGGCAACGCCAAGCAGAGCGCCTACTACTACATGAACGCGTGGGGCTACCAGCCGCTGGCCTACAAGGGGTTGGAGACGGGCAGCGACGACAGCGTCAGCTACGTGCTGCGCCAGGACAAAATCACGCTCGTCCTGACCACGCCACTCGTGGCGGACGGTCCGCTCAACGACCACCTCAACCGGCACGGCGATGGCGTGAAGGCCGTGGCCCTCTGGGTGGACGACGCGGAGAAGAGCTGGAGGGAGACCACCGCCCGCGGGGCCGTGAGCGCGTTCGCGCCCGAGACGCGGGAGGACGGAGACGGCCAGGTGGTCCTGAGCGGCATCGAGACCTACGGCGACACCATCCACGTCTTCGTGGAGCGTAAGGCCTACAATGGAGTATTCCTGCCGGGCTATCAGGCGTGGAACCCCCAAGGCACGGCGCCGGCCGTCGGCCTCAAGTACATCGACCACATGGTCGGCAATGTCGGCTGGGGCGAGATGAACACCTGGTGCGAGTTCTACGCCAAGGTGATGGGCT
>WTID01000231.1 GCA_011522855.1 Flavobacteriales bacterium | reverse complement strand
CCGTCAAGAAGTTCTTCATCGACGAGGACAAGATCCGGGAGAAGATCAAGGCCAAGCAGGCTGAGCCGAAAGACGAGAAGAAAAAGAGCAGCTTCGCCGAGCGCCTCGAGGCCATGCAAAAGGAACAGCAGAAGAAGGCCGACGAGATGAAGCGCCAGCGCGACCAGGCCCGGAAGGCCCGCAACCAGAAGCGCAAGAAATGAGATCCCGGAAGGGATTCGCCTCGACGTTGGGCGCCGCCACCCTGTGGCTCGCCCTCAGCGGATGCGCTGGCCCGAAGGCCTATCTGACCGCCGGCGATGGGCCGTGGCTGGTCTATGAGCGCACCCCTTGCTTCGGTCCCTGTCCCGCCTTTGAACTGGAAGTGGACCAGAATGGATCGGCCCGCTTCCACGGCCGACGGAACGTGACGCCCGAAGGAAACCAAGTTGCCACCTGGTCCGAGCAGGACCGGCAAGCCGTGGCCGACGCCGCCCATGCCGTGGCCTTCCGGGCCAAGACCGGCCGGTACGACAATCCCTTGGTCACCGACCTCCCCTCGAAGCACATCCGCCTCGCCGGATATGACCTGGTCGACCGATTCGAAGGGCCCGACATCGAGGCCCTGTACGCGGTTCTGGACAGCCTCCTCGAGGCCACGGAGTGGATTCCCACCGGGCATTGAAGCCCTGCCCTATTTTCGCGCTCCCTGCTTCTCCGGAGAGGAGCACCATTCAACGATGAACAACACCATGAAGCAACGTCTCTTCCTGCTGCTCTTCGCGGCATTCCAACTGTTCGCCACCCACGCCCGCGCCGACGAGGGCATGTGGCTCCTCCACATGCTCCAGCGCATCAACGAAGCCGAGATGCAGGAGATGGGATTGAACCTGTCCGCCGAGGACATCTACTCCCTGAACCAGGCCTGCCTGAAGGATGCCGTCATCACCCTCAACGGAGGCAGCTGCACGGCCGAACTCATCTCCGGTGAGGGCCTCGTCCTCACCAACCACCACTGTGCCTACGGTGCAATCCAAGGATTCAGCACCGTCGAGGATGACATCCTGACCAATGGATTCTGGGCCATGAGCCTCGAAGAGGAGAAGCCCATCCCGGACTTCAGCGTCACCTTCCTCCAGCGCATCGAGGATGTGACCGAGCGCGTGCTCGCCGACGTCACCGACGACATGGACGAGGGCACCCGTCAGCAGACCATCCAGGCGGTCATTGGTCAGATCGAAGAGGAGGAGCGCGGCATCAACCCGGATTTCCGCCCGCAGGTCAAGTCCTTCTACCACGCCAACGAATTCTACCTGTTCGTCTACCGGGACTACACCGACATCCGCCTCGTGGGCAACCCGCCGGAGAGCATCGGCAAATTCGGTGGCGACACGGACAACTGGATGTGGCCCCGCCACACGGGCGACTTCTCGCTCCTCCGGATCTACGCGGATACCGACAACAACCCGGCCGACTACAGCGAGGAGAATGTCCCCTACCAGCCCAAACGCCACCTCAAGGTGAGCCTCGACGGGGTCCAAAATGGCGACTTCACCATGATCATGGGCTACCCGGGCAGCACAGACCGCTTCCTGAGCAGCCGCGGCATCCAGCAGGCCCTCGACCTCTACAACCCCAGCGTGGTGGAGGTCCGCGACCTCAAGCTCAAGACGATGAAGTCCCACATGGACGCCGACCCGGCCGTGCGCATCCAGTATGCCGCCAAGTATGCCCAGACGGCGAACTACTGGAAGTACTACATCGGCCAGTCCAAGGGCCTGAAGGCGCTCGACGTCTACGGCAAGAAGAAGGCCCTCGAGGATGAGTTCAGCGCCTGGATGGAGGGCAACGCCGACCGCGAAGCCCTGTACGGCGAGACCCTCGGCCTGCTCGATGAGTACTACGCCAACACCGACGCCACCGTCAAGGGACAGGTCTATTCGCTGGAGGCTGGCCTCATCGGGTGTGACCTGATGCTCTTCGCCTTCCGCGTGGGCATGGGGGCCCAGGGCCTCTTCAGCGCGGATGCCGACCGGGCCGCCGGTGCCGCTGCCGCCCTCCAGGGCCGGGCCGACGGATTCTTCAAGGATTACGACCAGGAGACCGACCGCGACCTGTTCATCCAGCTCATGACCAAGTACATGACGGACATCGCCCCAGACCAGCATCCCGCCTTCTTCGCCACCGTGCGCGACAAGTACAAGGGAGACTTCGCCCGGTACGCCGACAAGATGTATCCCAAGAGCTTCCTGACCGACCCGGTCCGGTTCAAGGAGTTCCTGGCCGATCCCGACCAGAAGGCCCTCGACAAGGACCTCGCCGTGGCCGCAGCCATGAGCCTCATCGACACGTACCGCGGCTACTTCGCCTCGCCGGAGCAGAGCAAGTTCGACCAAGGCTACCGCCTGCTGACCGCCGGTCTCCGGGAGATGCAGCCTGATAAGATGTGGTACCCGGACGCCAACTCCACCATGCGCCTCAGCTACGGCCAGGTCGGGGACTACGATCCCGCCGACGCCGTGCACTACGACTTCGTGACCACGGCCAATGGCATCCTGCAGAAGAAGGACAACAGCAATCCCGAGTTCGTGGTGGATCCCACCCTCGAGACGCTCATCCGCAACCAGGACTACGGCCGCTACGCCGACGAGAATGGAGACCTCGTCCTGTGCTTCATCTCCGGCAACGACATCACCGGCGGCAACTCCGGCAGCCCGGTCCTCAATGGCAACGGAGACCTCATCGGCCTCGCCTTCGACGGCAACTGGGAAGCCATGAGCGGCGACATCGCCTTCGAACCGGAGCTCCAGCGCACCATCAGCGTGGACATCCGCTACGTGATGTGGGTCATCGACAAAATGGCCGGTGCCCAGAACCTCATCGACGAAATCGACTTCGTGACCACGCCCAAGCCGATGCCCGCTGCCGACGAGGCCGCTCCGGCTGTGGAAGAAGGACGCTGATTTCACGCCCCACGCACAACAAAAAGCCCCGCCGGATTGGCGGGGCTTTTTGATGTCGTCAAATTCTCATCGTCAGACGGCGTTGCGGCCGGCGTTGATGATGCCGAACATCGTCCGGACCACCAGCTTCTCGAGGACGGCGGCCTCCGCCGGTGACTGTCCCTGACCGTCCAGCCACTGCAGGGCAGCCTGCTGGATCACGAGCAACGGAAGGATGATGCCTTCGCGAAGGTCGATGGATTCGGCGATGGCCGGGACCCGCTCCATCAGCTCGGACTGTCCGGATATGCGCAGGATCAAGCTTCGGCTCAGCTCGAACTCAGCCCTCACCGTCCTCCACAAATCCCCGAACCGATCATCCGCCTCGAGGTGGGCCGTCAAGGCGAAGTTGCACTTCCGCATGCTCTGCATGCTGTTCTCCAGCAAAGCGGCAAACAAGGGTTGGGTGCGGTACAGCTCTGCCGCTTCCTCGAGCCTTCCCTCCTTTTCCAACTCGGCCAACGCCGTTCCGATGCCGAAGAATCCGGGCACGTTCTGCTTCAATTGGCTCCAGGATCCCACAAACGGAATGGCCCTCAGATCATCCAAGGTCAA